>JAPLUM010000283.1 GCA_026397605.1 Verrucomicrobiota bacterium
TCATCAACAAGATGGACCGTCCGCACATCGAGCCAGCTAAGGTTCATGATAAAGTGCTGGAACTCCTGATGGAACTTGAAGCCACCGAAGAGCAGTTTAACGCTCCCTTCATTTACGGCAGTGCCCGCGCCCTCTGGGTCAGCGACAAGCCCGATGGCGAGCAGAAGGAAATGACCTATCTCCTAGAGCAGATCGTCAAACACATCCCAGCTCCGAAAGCGGAACTCGAAGGCAGCTTTGAGATGCTGGTCTCCAACATTGATTGGGACAATTTTGTCGGACGTGTCGCCATCGGCAAAGTCACACGCGGCACAGTCAAGCTCGGCGACCGCGTTTTCCTCCTGGGCAAGACTCCTGATGAAAAAGCGAAGCCGGTCAAGGTCACTAAAGTTTTCCAATACACCACCCTGACCACCAGTGACTCCGTCGAAGGCGGTGCGGGTGACATCGTCGGTATCTCCGGCTTTGAAGACGTGGACATCGGTCAAACAGTCGCCGGTGCTGCAGACGCCCCTGCTCTGCCCTTCGTTGCCATCGACCCACCGACCATCGTCATGCAGTTCGCTGTCAATGATGGCCCGCTGGCTGGTCGCGAAGGCACCCACGTCACCTCCCGCAAGATCCGCGACCGCCTGGACCGCGAGCAGAAGATGAATGTCACGCTCTCCTTCAAAGACACCGACACCGCCGGTATCTTTGACGTAAGTGCTCGTGGAGCCATGCAGATCGCCGTGCTCGTTGAGCAGATGCGCCGTGAAGGATTCGAGGTTCTCGTCTCCCGCCCGATGGTCATCACCAAGCGCATTGATGACGTCACCTGCGAGCCCTTTGAGACCCTCTATCTGGACGTGCCAGATGATTACCTCGGCCCAGTCATGAAGTGCATCTCCGAGCGCAAAGGACGCATCGAAGACATGAACGCCCACAATGGACGCTCCACCGTCCAAGCCTACATCCCGACTCGTGGCCTCATCGGCTTTGAGTTTGAGCTCATGAACTTGACCAGTGGTCACGGTATCCACAGCCATCTCTTCCGTGAATACGCCCCGCACGCTGGGCATATGCAGACGCGCAATACCGGCACGCTTGTCAGCACCGAAGGCGGTGAAGCCACCTCTTACTCGCTCGATACCATCCAGGTCCGTGGCAAGCTCTTCGTCACCGCAGGTGATCTCGTCTATGACGGTATGATCATTGGCGAAAATCCACGCACAGACGATCTGCCCGTGAACCCTACACGTGCGAAGAATCTCACCAACTTCCGTGCAGCAGGTGGTGACAAAGGTATCCAGCTCACCCCGCCGATGAAATTCAGCCTTGAGCGCGCCATCGAGTACATCGCCCCAGATGAACTCGTGGAGTGTACTCCGAAGAACCTCCGACTCCGCAAGCGTACTCTCGACTCCGCGCAGCGTCAGCGTGAGAAGAAGAAGTCCAATGCTGAGATCGAAGCTGCTTAATCGCACTTAGGACCGGCCACACAGCCTCTGCAATTTAAACTAATGCACTCCGGCTACGAACTCCTCGACAGTGGAGCGTTTCAAAAATTGGAGCGCTTCGGACAGGTCGTGCTTTCGCGGCCCTGCGCCCAAGCCGTCTGGCAGCAGACGCTGCCGCCGCAGGATTGGCAGCGTGCCACGGCCACCTTCTTCCGTGAAGGTGGCAATCAGTGGCGCGGACGTGATCGTTTGCCAGAAACTTGGGAGATGGAGGTGGACGGCACCCGCTTCCACCTCAGCTCAACTGACTTTGGCCACCTAGGCATCTTCCCCGAACAGAGAGACCAATGGAGACGCATTCGTGAGGTTTGTGGCAATTACGCGAAGAAAGTGGGCCGCGCTCCACGCGTGCTAAACCTATTCGCCTATTCTGGCGGAAGCACCCTCGCCGCAGCTCTTGGCGGAGCCGAGGTTTGCCACGTCGATGCCTCCAAAGGCATGGTCGATTGGGCTCGGAAAAACGCCACCCTCAATCAGCTAGATGATAAACCCATCCGCTGGATCGTCGATGACGTCACCAAATTCCTGGAGCGCGAGCACCGCAGAGAGCGTCAATATGACCTTATCATCCTAGATCCACCCAGCTACGGACGCGGAGCCAAGGGTGAGATTTTCAAGATAGAAAACGATCTACCTCCTCTGCTATCCTTGATCGGTAAACTCATGTCGCCCGAGCCGCTCGGAGTACTGCTTTCCTGTCACACCCCAGAGCTCACGCCTCTTTCCCTGCACCATCTTTTGCTCCAGCAGTTCGGCGCACAAGGTCTTTTAGACCAAGGGGAAATGCAGCTACGCGGAGCAGACAACGTTTTGCCTGTGCCTAGCGGAAGCTATTGTTGGTGGCTAGCCTGAGAAAATTCTCATCCTTGCAAGTTAATTCGGTTTTCCTGACAAAAACCTTTCGACTTTGGCCTTGCTGAAAAGCCCTAGCTTCAGCATCATTGAATCACTTCGGGACAGATGTCTCCGATTTTGCCTCAACCGATGCCATCATGAAACCAAAAAGCACCTCAACTCTTCAGCGCCTTGCGTTTACAGCACTCGCTGCCTGTCTGATCAGCAGCTGTTCCCTGCCTCCTCGAGATGCTTGGCGCGTCGTCCAGAAAGATGGCTTGTTCAATCTATGGGCGGGCAATTACAGCACCAATTATAGTGGCCAAGCATCAGCCTCACCTTTCCAGACGTCCCAACCCTACGTCGCCCCGCGTCCGATCAATCAAGTGCCCTATCGCACCACTTATCACTCCAATCGCTACCGCGTCGCAGATTACAATCGCGTGCCCTACCGCCCAAAAACAGTAGCCTCCAGCCAGAGCCGCCGCTCCACTACCGCACGTCCCAAAGATTACAACAAACCCCGAGCGCACAGCGGCAGCAATGTCAGCCCTTCAAGCTCCGTTGTTACGAAATCTGATCCGGTCAAGCCTGTTCCAACTACTGCATCCGCTCCGACACCATCAGCCCCGGCTGCCCCAAAACCAGCTGAAACGCTGCCTTATGGAGCGCCTGTCAATGGCCGCCCCGGTATGGTAACAAGCCCCTTTGCGCAGAAACAACAGCTCGTCGATGTCACCGGCCTAGCTCCAGGCGACACCGTCAAAGACCCCTACAGTGGTAAGCTATTTAAAGTCCCACCGACTCAAACCGCAGCTGCTCCAGCACCCGCAAAGCCCACCAGCGAAGCCCCACCTGCTGCAGACAGCAAATCTGTGCCAAGCCAGCCAACTCCAAGCGCACCCGCTGCGCCAGCGACTGGCAATCCATAAGTCGCCTTCTGTTATTCAGTCGCAGTTCACTTCGACAGCACCTTTTGATCCATCAGCGGCAGACAATGATGAGGAAACTTGGTTTTTTGCCACTCAATTCACCGTTCAAAGCAGTTGATACAGTAAGAGTAATCATGCCGTGACGTGACGAAAGAGCCACCGCTTTGGCCCGATTCGTGATTGCCAAAGGTGCTGCTGCTCCCCATCATGCGCGCCTGAATGAACGAAGCTGACACACGCACTGAACAAATTTGGCAAGGCACCGCTGTATCCTCCGGCGTGGCCCATGCGGTGGTGCATGTTATGAAGGACCACTTCGATGAACCGGATGAAGTACCAATCTTGGCTGAAGACGTAGAGAAAGATCTGGCCCGCTGGCATGCCGCCCTCGAAGTGACGCGGGTGGAGATCGAAGCTGTGCAGAAAATCATGGAGGATGAGCAAGGCAGCTCTGAGGCCGACATCTTCGAGGCTCATCTTTTAATCCTGCATGACAACTCCATCCTGAAGCAGGTGGAGAAGACGGTGCGGGAAAAGCTCATCTGTGTGGATGCGGTTTATTACCGGCTGATGTGCAAGCACATGGATGCGCTGCGCGGACTCGCCGACTCCTATCTCAGGGAACGCTTTCTGGACATCAAAGATGTGACGCACCGAGTGATGCGCCATTTGCGCGGAGAGATGCTGCAGCACCCCATGTTTGATGATCCGGTCATCATCATCGCCCATGATCTGACGCCTTCGGACACGGTGCAGCTTGACCGCAGTAAAGTCCTGGGTTTTGCCCTAGAAACCGGCAGCGCTAACTCTCATGCGGCGATCATTGCCCGTTCGCTGGCGCTGCCGGCCGTGGTGCGCCTCCACAATATCTGTGATGAACTGCACTCGGGTGATCCAGTGCTGCTAGATGGTGATGAAGGGCTGCTCATCTTGAACCCCTCACCTGCCACGCTAGCGAAGTATCGCAGCCGCGAGGAACAGTCCGATGCGCGTGAGGATGCGCTACAAATCACCCGCCATGAGCCTGCCATCACGAATGATGGCTTTAAGGTGGATGTTTGTGCCAATGCCGAGTTCATCGAAGAAATGGACGCCATCCGCGATAGTGGGGCTGAGCAGGTAGGCCTGTTCCGTACGGAGTTCCTGCATCTGGAAGATCCGGATGGCTCAGAGGATTGGCTGGCCGAATGTTACACCAAAGCCGTGAAAGCTATGGCCCCTGGTGAAGTCATTTTCCGCACGCTAGACATCGGCGGAGATAAAGTGGACCCACATGCCTCGGGCGACCCAGAGCCAAATCCATTCCTCGGCTGGCGCGGCATCCGTGTCTCTCTCGGACGCCAGGATCTCTTCCGCAAACAACTGCGTGCCCTGCTGCGTGCCGCCTGTCATGGCCGTGCAGGCATCATGTTTCCCATGGTCTGTGGGGTAGAAGAGGTGCGCGCCGCTAGAGCCTTACTAGATCAGTGCGCGAGTGAACTGATGGCTGAAGGACTGTCCGTCCCCGACGACATTCAGATCGGTGCTATGATCGAGATCCCAAGCGCTGCGTTGTCAGCTGATCTCATCGCTTCAGAAGTGGATTTCCTCAGCCTCGGCACCAATGATCTGATCCAATACCCGCTGGCTGTAGATCGACTGAATGAGCGAGTGGCAGATCTTTATCAGCCAACTCATCCTGCCGTTTTAAGACTTATCCAAATGACCGTGGATGCAGGCAAACGCGCTGATGTGCGCGTCTGTATCTGTGGTGAAATGGCCGCTGACATTGAGCTAACACCCTTACTCGTGGGCCTCGGTTTGAGCGAACTTAGCGTGGCTGCCAGTCAGGTAGCGCGCATTAAACATGCCATCAGAAAGCTCAATAAGGCTGAATGCAAAGTGCTTGCGGAAGAAATCATGCAGATGAGCAGCGCCCCTGAGATCCTAGCCAAGAGTCGAGCACTGGCTGAGGCGCAGTATCCAGAACTCTTCGTCTAAGACGCTTTCATGCCCTCCATCTCCATTCAGAACCTCACCAAGAAATTTGGTAGCCAATCGGTGCTCAATGACGTGAGCCTGGAGATCGCCGAAGGTGAGCTATTTTTCCTCCTCGGTCCGAGCGGCTGCGGGAAAACGACGTTGTTACGTCATATCGCTGGCTTTTATCAGCCAAACTCAGGCCGCATTTACTTTGGTGACGACGATGTCACCGACCTGCCAGCCCATAAGCGCGGCACGGGAATGATGTTCCAAAGCTACGCGCTCTGGCCCCACCTAAATGTGGCGCAGAACGTGGCCTTTGGTCTTGAAGAACGGAAACGCCCAGAGGCAGAAATCGAAAAACGCGTGGGGCAGGCACTTGAATTAGTGAAGCTCGGCGGGCTAGGATCGCGTAAAATCTCCCAACTTTCCGGCGGGCAACAGCAGCGCGTAGCACTAGCACGGGCGCTAGTGATCCGTCCTCGCTGCCTCCTACTCGATGAGCCTTTGTCCAATCTGGATGCCAAACTGCGTCAAGAAATGCGCTCGGAGATTCGTCGTATCTGCAAGGAATTTGGCCTCACCGGCATCTACGTCACCCATGATCGGGACGAAGCTCTAAGCATGGCAGATCGCCTAGCCGTCATGGATTCAGGCCGCTTAGCCCAGGTCGGCACACCTCAGGAGGTTTACCGGAACCCGGCCTCCCGCATGGTAGCAGAGTTTATTGGCGAAACGAATCTGATCGAGGCCAAAGTTCTCCAGCCCATGACAGAAGAAGGTTTCTACCGAGTCGGCACCGACTTTGGTCAATTGCTGGCGCGCCCGAATCGCGAGGATTGGCAGCCGCTGGCTGGGACGCGAGTTTTAGTCTCCGTCAGACCAGAAGCCCTAACTTTTGCGTCGTCAGAAGCTGCCTCCAACAGCTTCCCCGGCCACATTACTGACACCCATTATTTGGGCACGACAGCTCAATATGAATTAGAGATGGCTTCAGGTATAAAAATAAAGG
>JAPLUM010000195.1 GCA_026397605.1 Verrucomicrobiota bacterium
CGAGCGTGTTGTCGTCGAGCTTGAGATCTTGAAGCGTGGTCATGATCTGACCGACGGACCAGTCGATCTCCTCAATGGCATCGCCAATGAGGCCCATTTTGCTCTTGCCTATGAAGGCCTCAGAAGCCGCTAGCGGGCCATGAATCATCGTGTGCGGCAGATAGATAAAGAACGGCGCTTCTTTGTGATCGCGTATGAACTTCACGGCTTGCTCGGTGTAGCGGCGGGTGAGTTGAGACTGATCAGGCTCAGTCTCGATCACCTTTTCATTATCGTAGAGTGGCAGTGGCGGCATCCCATTGCGCCCGGCCTGCATGTCATTGCTGTAAGGCAGACCGAAGTAACGATCAAAGCCTTGGCTCATGGGTAAAAACTCAGGGTAATGCCCCAGATGCCATTTGCCGATGGCGCAGGTCGCATAGCCTTTCTGTTTCACCACTTCCGCTAACGTGACTTCATCTGGGTTCAGGCCGATTGTCTCACGCGGAAACAACACGCCAGGAACGGAAACGCGAGTGTTATAGCAACCCGTCATCAGGCAAGCGCGTGACATGGAGCAAACCGGCGTGGCATAGAAGCTGGTGAACTTCATGCCCTCCTTGGCAAACTTATCCAGATGCGGCGTGCGCACCTCTTTGTTACCGAACGGGCCGATGTCGGCATAGCCCATATCATCGATGAAAATGAGAACGATGTTCGGCGTGGTGGCAGCATGAGTGAAGCAGCAGAGGAGTAATGAGAGTAGAAGGATATAGCGCATGGATCGGTGTGAAACGTGAGTTTTGAGCGGAGTTGTCAGTGAATGAGTAAGCGTTCACTTCTTGAACATCTTCCCGCGCTTATCTCCACCGGACAGGATGTAGGCGATGAGGTCGCGCACTTCGTCGGGGTTCATGCTGTTGATGAGACCAGGGGGCATGAGGGAGATTGGGGATGCTTGGCGGCTTTTGAGCTCAGGGACTTTCACGGTGGTGATGTCATTGAGGTCGGCGGGGTTGGTGGCGACGTAGAGGTGGTCGTCGTCTTCACTGGTGATGCGGCCAGTGATGACTTTACCATCCTTTGTCTCGATAATGGTGCTTTCGTATTGGTCGGAGATGACCTTGCTGGGCTCGACGATGTTTTCCAAAAGGTCGCGTAGGGTGTAGCGGTTCGCAGCTCCGGTGAGGTCGGGGCCGATGCCGCCACCTTCGCTGCCGAGGCGATGACAGGCCTGACAGGCGGTGGCGATGAATAGCTCACGACCACGCTTAAAGTCACGCTGGCTCATGCCGTCTTTGGCAAAGGCGAGCACGTCCTCGACGCTGTAGTTTTTTCCTGGGCCATGCGGAGGCACGATTGGGGCGGGAGGAGTGACTGCGGGTGCGGCTTTGGAGAGTTGCGCCAGGATTTCACGCTCATTTTTGTCGGTGACAGTGTCGAGCGCGTCGATGCGGATCTGATGCAGGAAGCCGCTAAATTGGTTGCCGCCCTGCCAGTTTTTAGTGCTGGTGAACCAAGTGAAAAATGCATGTCGCAGCTCTGGTGTCCAGCCAACCTTTGCCATGCGCAGGGCATAGGCATAGGCGAGTTGTTGGACGTTGGGGCGGCTGTCTCCGGTGAGCATAAACTTGGGGCCGTAGCGGCTGTTGCGGGTGAGGCGTTCGGTGCTGATCCAGGTCACTTCTTCATCACGCGCTGTGGGCAAAAGCTGCATGGTTTTTGCCACGACGCTGCTGGAGCCGAGAGCGACGAGGGTGCGGGAAAGCTCGGTGTTGAGCGCATTGGACTTGGCTGGATACACGGCATCGAGCTGGGCGATGCTTTGCGCCAGGCCCTCACCCGTGGGCACTCCGCTGCGGGCGAGGGTGATCTGATAGACGCGGATGAGTGCGAGCTGCTGCGGCTCGGTGAGCTTGGTGAAATCTAGACCACCGAGCATCCCTAGCAGTGCGTTTTGTCGCTCTTTGCCACCGATGCGGGCGAGTGCGACGGCAGACTCTAGCGCGGCCCAGGCTTCAGTTTGTTTCAAGGCTCGCTCAGCCCAGAGCTGCACGGGTTGGCGCTCGATTGCAACTCGCGCGGCCCAGCGCACGAGACGATCTGTGTGACCGAGATAAGGCCATGCTTTTTCGATGGCTTCAGGTCCGGTGCCAGCATCGTGCAGGCGTTCGAGTTCGACCCGCAGCTTGTGCTCGGCGGTCTCGATGGGCGTGGCGGCGGGTGTGGTGCTTTCTTTGCCAATGTAGGTCACGCGATACACGGCGGACTGGGTGCGGCGTCCGCCAATGGAGAAATACATGGCACCATCTTTACCGATGGTGACGTCGGTGAGCGGCAGTGGCTTGGCTGAGATGAATTCCTCCAGCTCCGCGGTGTAGCCTGCTCCCTCAGGCGTGAGATGCACGGCGTAAAGTGAGCCGTAAGTCCAGTCACAGGCAAAGATGGCGTGTTGGTATTTGGCAGGAAACTTTGCGCCCAATCCCGAGCAGGCACCAGTGGGAGATCCTGGCCCGACATTGACCAATGGCGGCACCACGTCAGGGCAGTAAGCGTGCAGTTTGCCTGAGGACTCACGGAAGCCATAGTCGCCGCCACTCACGAGATGATAAATGCGTGTGGGCCGATACCAAGGCGTGCCCACGTCCCACTCCATGTCGCTGTCATAGGTGAAGAGATCGCCGAGGGCATTGAAGGCGAGGTCGAAGTGGTTACGATTGCCCGAGCAGATCATTTCGAGTTGCTTGCCATCGGGCGAAACTTTGCAGGTGAAGGCTTGCGGTTCGGTATCGGAGGAGACGGCACCCTTTGCCATTCGCGGCAGCACTTGATCATCGGCAATGGGGCGCGAGCCGCGTGTATGCTCCAGCGGGGGTTGCTCAGTGTTGTTGCCGCAGGCGATGTAGATGCTCTGACCATCAGGCGAGAGTGTCAGCGAGTGATTACCGTGTTCACCCTGGCCTTTGATTTCGCGGAGGAAGGTTTTTTCGTCGAACTGGCCCGTGCCTTTCGTGTCACGCAGGCGATACAAGCCGGGCGCACTGGGCTTTTCATTGATCATCACATACAGGCTGTCGAAGGCGTAGAGCAGACCATGAGCGCCGCTGATGTCGGCGGTGAGTTTCTCCACCTTGGCGGTTTTTTTGCTGCCAATCTGCGGCGGTGTGAGTCGGTAGAGCCCGCCATACTGATCACTGGCGAGGAGGCGGCCTTGGTCATCAGGAGTGAGGCAGACCCATGAGCCTTCATCGGCCTTTGAGACGGTGTGAATCAACTCCACTTGGAATTCAGGT
>JAPLUM010000148.1 GCA_026397605.1 Verrucomicrobiota bacterium
CGTCAATTGATCGAAACGCTGGCTGCCGAGATGGCTGATTTTCTCCTCACGGAATATGCGGTCGCCTCCATCACCATCGAGCTGCGGAAGCGTATCCTGCCCGGCTGCGATCATGTGGCTGTGAGTCTGACGCGGCCCTGAGCAGTAGCCTTTAGCGCTGTGTCGTGAGCCTTCATGTTTGATGGCGACTTAGATCCGTTTTGCAGTTCTTTGCACGTTGGTCGTCTGACCGCACTCGTTGTTTTGACATTGCCCTGCGGCTAGTGGCAGATCTTTGTTCACAAACGGGCACATTATTCACAGATAAAATGGCAGGTGAAATCCCACATCTTGTTTTGGATGTGTTAAATATCCCCAAGATATGGGAAAATGAAGCTTCTCTCTTGCTCAGGTGTCGCTGGGTGGCGTTCATGTCAGCGGTCCTAACTTTATCCCGCTCTTATGTTCCTCAAAAGTCTCACCCTTCACGGCTTCAAGTCCTTTGCAGACAAGACACACTTTGAATTTCACAAAGGTGTCACGGGTATTGTCGGACCGAATGGCTGCGGTAAGTCCAACGTGGTAGATGCCATCCGCTGGGTGCTCGGCGAGACATCAGCCAAAGCTCTGCGCGGTGAGGAAATGGCCGACGTTATTTTTAATGGCACGGATAAGCGTAAGCCGGTGGGCTTGGCTGAAGTGATCCTGACCATGGCAGATTGTGAGAAAGCTCTGGGTGTGGATTACAATGAAGTGGCCATTTGCCGCCGCGTGTTCCGTGATGGACGCAGTGAGTATCGACTCAATGGTACGGTCTGCCGACTGAAGGACATCAACGATCTCTTTGCAGGCACGGGGATTGGTCGCCAGGCTTACTCGATCATGGCGCAGGGCCAGATCGATATGCTTCTCAGCTCGAAGCCTGAAGATCGCCGCATGGTCTTTGAAGAAGCTGCAGGCATCACCAAATTCAAAGGTCAGAAGAAAGAGGCGCTCAGGAAACTGGAATACACGGAAGCCAACCTCCTGCGTGTGGCAGACGTCATCGCTGAAGTGAAGCGTCAGATGGGAACCCTGCAACGTCAGGCTGCCAAAGCACGCCGTTACCAGACCTTGCTGGATGATGTGCGGATGCTGGACACGCATTTGGCTCATAAGCAGTACACGGAATTCTGCGCCGAAAAAGCAGAGTCAGACAATCATGTGCGCATGATGACCGAACAGCTAGAGCAGTTGCAACAGCGCCTGCAAGCTAGCGAGCAGGAGGCCCTGGAAACGCGGGAGGCCTATCACAGCATCGAGTCCCAAATCAATCAGCTACGTCAACAATCGGGCGCACTGCGTAGTCAGGTGCAGAGCGCGGAGGGCCGCATTGGCTTTAACAACGAGCGCACGGAAGAACTGAGTGGTCGCATCCGCCAGCATGAGGAACAGATCGAGCAAGGCCAACATCAGCTCGACGAACAACGCCGCGAGATGCTCATGGCAGATGAGCAGGTAATGACGATCCGAGTGACGCTGGAGGCAAGTCAACTCGCCCTCAATGAGCATGCGGCCATCCATAACTCCATCACCCCGGATCGCACTCGTCTCGATACAGATCGCCGAAGCGTGCGTGAGAGCATCCGCCAGTTTGAAGGCCAGATCGCCTCTGCTGATGCCCGTGCGCAGAGCCTGAACAATCAGATCAGCAATGACCGTCAGCGCCATGAGACCTTGGCTCATGATCGTCAGGTTTCGGCTCAGGCCAAAGATGCCAGCCAGATTGAGTTTGATCACCTGCAGAGTGAAATTCAGGACCTGGAATCCAGCCGCAATGAGCTGGAAGAACGGGCCAAGAACTGTGGTCGTGACATCATCGAAAAACGTCGCCAGCGTGATGCTTTGAATGAAGTACTAAATGATCTGCAGCGCCAAGTGACCCAGCGTCGCTCCCGCATTGAGATCATCCAGCAGCTCCTGCAAAAAGGTGAAGGACTCGCCGAAGGTACCCAGCAAGTGCTCAAAGGCCTGGATAACCCAGAGACTTACTCGGTCGGTGTGCGCGGCATTTTGGCCGCCTCCATCGAGGTGGAGCCAGAATTCATCGCTGCCATTGAGTCAGCACTGCGGGATCATCTCCAGGCAGTGTTGCTCACAGATAGCGAGCTAGCTTCAAAGATCTTGGATCGCCTTGCAGGTCAAAAACTCGGTAAAGCAGCCCTCTTGCCGCAGGACTTTGCCACCATGCGCGCCGTGCCTGATCGCCAGTTGGTGCCCGAAGGTGGCATCGCCTGGGCTGTCGATAAAGTGCGTGCCAAGCCAGGCGTGCAGGAACTGACGGACCGACTTTTAAACAACGTCCTCATCGTCCCAGATCTGCATACTGCCCTGCGCCTGAAGCGTCAGCTGCGTGACATTGCCATCGCCACCTTGGCGGGCGAATTCATCGCGGCAGACGGTGTCATCCATGGGGGTGCTACGAAGGAAGAAGCAGCCTCCATGCTGCGCCGTGAGGCTGAGCTGAAAAATCTGCGTTTAGAGTTAGAGGGCTTTGAGATGCAGCTCATGGAAAAAGAAGACGCTGCTGACCAACTCCGCCTGGATGTCGAGGCCATGCAGCAGGAAGAAGTAACCTTGCGTGAGCAAAGCCAGCGCGCACGTGAAGGCTTCTCCACCTTGACCGGCAAGCTCTCCGTCGTGCAGCGTGCCCTGCAACAGGCCGTCACCAAGCTGGAAAGTGTGGAGTGGGATCAGAACCAGATCGCCACACGCGTGGAGGCCGCCGAGGCTCAGATCGCCTGGCAGAAAGAAGAGTCAGCCACAGCCCTGGAGCAGCTCGAAGGTGCCCGAATCCATGAAGCCGAACTCGAACAGGAGATGGAGGCCTTCCTCCGCCGCGAGCTCGAGTCCAGCGAGCGACTCAACGAACTGCGCACCGCTTTCGCCCTCGAACAAAGTGCCCTGCAATCACTCGAACGTCAAAAAGGGCCCATGGCCACTCGTCTGCATGAGCTTCAGGCAGCCATCCAGCGCTTTGAGCAGGAGATCACCGCCTCCCGTGCCCGCATCGAACAGAGTCAGGCAGAAAATGCCCGCTTTGAAGAGCAGGTGGAGTCTCAGCGTGCCGCCATTGGCGCGATCGAGGAGCATCTGCAAGGCCGCACCGAGGAACGCGCAGGTGCCTTTGAGCGCGTGACTGCTTTGGAGAATCAACTCGTTCAGCTCCGCCAGCAAACCACCGGCTTGAGTGAAAGTCGCAATCGCATTGAAGTGCAGCTTACGCGTGTAGATCTGCGTTTGGAAAATCTCATCGGTCAGGTGCAGGAGCGCTACAGCTTCCACATCAGCGCCTTTGAGCCAGACTATCATGCTCTCATGCTCAGCATCGATGAGCAAAAGAAAGGCCGTGGCCGCGGTGAGAAGAAAAAAGCTACTCTTGTCAGTGAAGATTTCTCCTCAGACGATCAGGAATCTGCCGTCGAAGAATCCTCCGAAGATGACGTCCAAGACACTGTCGAACAGGAAGAGCCTGAGGCCATCCAATCGGCTGATGAAGATGTGGTGGACATCGATGAGATCATCATTCCTGGTGAAGAAGGCCAGCCAGACTGGGACTACGTCAACGCTGTTGTTGGCGAACTCCGACAGAAGCTTGAAGGCATCGGCCCCGTGAATCTGGATGCCATCCAGGAGTTTGAAGAGCTAGAAGAGCGCCACAACTTCCTCGACACTCAGCACAACGATTTGGTGCGCTCCAAAGAAGAATTGCTGGAGGTCATTGCCAAGATCAACGAGACGACAAAGACCATGTTTGTCGAGACCTTTGATCTCGTGCGGAACTTCTTCCACAACAACTTCCGTGAACTCTTCGGACCTACAGCCAAGGCCGATCTCATGCTCACCGATGATACCGATCCCCTGGATTCAGGCATTGAGATCATCGCCAAGCCTCCTGGTAAGAAGCTGCAAACCATCAGCCTACTTTCCGGTGGCGAGCGCAGCATGACCGCTGTGGCACTGCTGTTCTCCATCTATCAAGTGAAGCCCAGCCCGTTCTGCGTGCTGGATGAGTTAGACGCACCGCTCGACGAATCCAACATCTCTCGTTTCCTCAAGATGCTGGACAACTTCATCGACAACTCCCAGTTCATCATCGTAACGCACAACAAGCGCACCATGAGTCGTGCCGATGTGATCTACGGCGTCTCCATGCAGGAATTTGGCATCAGCAAACCCGTCGGCGTGCGCATGTCGGCGGAGGAGAAGAAGCCAAGCAAGATGGAAGAACTACGCCTTGAAGCCGAAGTGGCCGCAGAAGTGGAGCATCATGAGTCCCCTCAAGATGAGATCGAGCCTGGCCGCGAGCTAGTCGCGCTAGCTGAGGTCGCCTCTGAGTGATTTATGAGCGGTGATTGACGCTATCAATCGACACCCTTGAAATCTCCGAAGCTTCCCAAAAGCTTCGTGAGAATATCAAGTCAGTGTTTAATCTTTGAAAACCCAGAGCACAGACTAGAAAGTCTATGCTACGGCATCCAGGCAGTCCCTGTGTCGGCGCGTGTCAGTTCTTTGGGGCGAGACAGCGCTGGTTTGACCAAGACAACACCAGGCAGTCCCTCAATACCGATGCTTTTGCCCAGCATGACGTTGTTTTCCCATTTCCAACCAGGGGCTTCAGTGCGTAATTCGATGAGTTGGTTATCTGGCGAGATAAAGGTGTTGTTCCGGATCATGCAGTCGATGGGTGGGGCGGTGCAGTTCTTGCGGTATTGCTTGCCGATGAGCAGGCTGAATTTGCAGCCGAGCACGGTGTTACCTTCGAGTAGGGTGCGTTTCACCTGCTGATAACCGGAGTCGTCAGTCTCGAAGATGCCATTCATGAAAGTGATCGCACAGCGATACTCATCGCCATCGCAGTTCTCGATCCAGTTGTTCCGCACGACATGATCTTCACCGACGATGCGGATGCCGCCAGCATTCTTGTTGTGATTACCAGAGAACAGATTGCCCTCGACGAGACAACGGTGTGTGTGCCTTAGCGTCAGTGCACCTTCGCACTCGATGAAGGTGTTGTAGGTGAGTCGGTTCTCGCAGCTCTTTACGGAGATGATCTCGCCTTCTCCATTGCAGTGCTCGAAGAGATTGCTGGTGACCTCACACTTCGCGTTTTGGTCATGCGTCTTGCTATCGCCGATGCGGATGGTTTCACCACCGTTCTCGCCGAGAGCAGGTCGCTGGCCGAAATAGTTGCCATTGATCAAGTGCCGCCCTTCGCCGCCAGGTGTGAGCCAAACAACGACGGTGGTGCCGCCCGTATTCTTACCTTCAAAGTGGCAGTGCTCGATCATGTTGTCCGATCCATAAAGCGAGCAGAAACGCGATGTCTTTTTACCCAAATCAATCTTCTTTGATGAAGTGACCGCGCAATTCCGAATCGTACAATGAAAGGCCAGTGCATCATAATCCGTGCGCATCTCGATGACTTCGCCACTGGCCTGCAAGGGATCGCGAAACCATAGGCCTTCCACGATCAAGTGATGCCCTGAGACCTGGATTCGCGATTCTCCCGTGATGATCGTCTTGCCAGCCGTAGCGGCCTTGAGAGTGATCGGCTGATCCTTTGTGCCCTCTCCCTGAAAGCGAATCTGCGTATCCACCCAATCACCCGCACTCAGCACGATGCTGTCTCCCGGCTTGGCTTGCTTGATCGCAGCAGCTAGAGCCTTGGCATCGGTCACAAGAAGTTCTTTGGCTGAAGCAAGAGAAACGAAGACGAGTAGGGCAAAGCAGCGGATCATGGAGGCAAAGAAAACGCGAGTCGGATAGCCGATATTTGAAGGTTTGTTTGTTTTGTCCTCTCAGACCAGGAAAATAGGCAGAGTTACCACCTAGCCAATATTTCTCGCGCTTCTCCAAAAATGATTCGTTAAATCCAAGCAGCAGCGGGAGTGATAGGATGTCCCATGACCAACATCAGCCAAACTGAAGCACCCACGCCGCGAGATCCGAATGAGGACTTTCTGCGATTGTTCCTCCGTCACGAGGCGGAGTTGAGGGCGTTTGTCCGGGCTTGCTTGCCGCAGCCTGAGGATGTGGATGAGGTCATGCAGGAGGTCAGTCTCATCGCGTGGCGCAAGTTTTCGATGCTGGTGGAAAAGGAGCAGTTCCCTCGCTGGGCGTGTTTGATCGCGAGGTTCGAGATTCTCAAACGCCGTCGCTCTCATGCGCGTGACCGATTGGTGTTGGATGAAGACATTCTGGAGAAGCTCGCCGAAGAGGGCGCTGAAGAAACCTCCCGCCGCCAACATCAACTTGCAGCTCTTGACGACTGCATCGCCAAACTTCCGCAGGAGCGGCGTGAGCTTGCTCTGACCGCCTACGCCGCCGGTGCCTCCATGAAAGCGCTCGCGGCACAAATGGGCCGCACGGAAGGCTCGCTCTATCAATTGCTCGCCCGCATCCGGCAGGAACTGCTGCGCTGCGTCGAGCGCACCCTTGGCCAGGAGGCTTACTCAGCATGACTCAGAACGAACTTGATCTCATCCACGCCCATCTCAGCGGCACCATCGGGAAGGAAGACTTTGCCGAGTTGCAATCGCTGCTGCGTTCCAGTGCGGAAGCCCGCAGCGCTTTACGAGACCTCGCCACCGTGGATACCAAGCTGGAAAAGCTCGCCAGTGGCAATGCGGTGACGCAAAACCTTCTGAATGGCCCATCTCCCGTGGTCGCTATGAAGGCGGGCAAACCGACACGCTGGCTCGCCTGGCGGCCGCTCACCGCCGCCGCAGCGGGATTGGTGATTGGTTTGTTCAGTGCTTCGGTGGTGTTTGGTTATGTGGTGCCTTTGGCGCGGTCGCTGAGCTTGCTAGAAGAGAACTTCGAGGAGGCGGCGGTGATTGCTGCCAAGGTAACGCTGGAGCCGGGAGTGTGGCGTGGCGATCATGCGGTAGTCGTGGGTGCGGAGCAGGAAGTGAAACCAATGATCGGTGATAAGATGCTGCGTTTTCTGCGCTCCGACTCTCAGAGCAAAGCTAGGCCCGCGGGCGGTCACATCGCGGATGTGTATCGGTTGATCGACCTGCGTGGGATTCGGCAGGATTACAGCGATGGGGAGGCCGTGGTGCAGGCTTCAGCCAGCGTGAATGCGGTCCCGTTTTCCGAGCAGGAGAAGTTCGGCTGTGCGATCTCGCTCTTTGCGCTCGATGCCGAATCACTGCCCGAGAGCGCGAGCTACCTAGGCACCGCGCTGGAGAGTGAGGCCAATGCGATGGCCCGCAGCAGCCGGACCAAGCTGGATCGCGATCCCGCGAGCTGGCAGCGGCTCACCACCGAGATGCGTCTGCCTGCGAACACGGAGTTCCTCGTCGTGCGTCTGCACATCAATCAAAACTTTGAGTCCGATGGCTCCTCCGTCTTCACCGGCAGCTATGCCGATGACGTGCGTGTCACGCTCACCCAACGCAGCCCTTTGCCCTGATCCTTTTCGCTCATCTGATCATGCACTCCACGACTTCTCTTTCACAAGTCATCGCCTTGCTCGCTGTCGCATCAACGACAGTCCAAGCCGACCCCATTCTGACCTCTTGGTTCACGCAGAACTCCAGCAGCCTTGCGCGTGTCGTGCAGACCACGAGCACTTCGACTGGCACTAGGAACATCAATGCTGTCACCACCTGGCCTAGCGTGACGCCGAACAACAACACCAGCGGCGCTGCGCAAACGGTGCAGGTTTACGCGGATGTGCAGCGCATTCATTACACGGCCACGGATGTGTATATCAATGCCAGCGGCCTAGCTTCCTACACGATGGGGCCGTGGCTGACGGCGGCGAATGGCTTGTTCGGTTTCTGGCCTTTGGCGCGGGATTACTCCACGCGCATCACTCGCAATCCTATGTCCGCTACGACGAAGGTGCGCCACGGTGGCGGAATGATCGGTATGATGGTGAATGGCGTGGCAATCTATGATTTGGGAGATGCGTTTTCATTCAATCAAACCAACACCACGGCCCCGACCTCGACTACGGTGACCGGCAACGATGCCATGGGTGCTACGGGTGATGGCTTCTGGTCGCGCGATGCTCTCGCAGTCGAGGTCGTGACGTTTGATCCGGGTTTTGCCCATCAGCCGGGCAACAACGGCCAATACCACTACCACGCCCAACCGAAAGCCCTGCGCTATCAGCTCAGCGACAACATGACGGCCACTTTTAACGCGGCGAACAACACCTACAGCTACACTGAGACCGATCCGACCGGCACCGTGACGCCGCTGCATCATTCGCCCATCATCGGCTGGTGCTTCGATGGCTACCCGATCTATGGACCTTACGGCTACTCATCGGCGATGAATGCCAACAGCACCGTCACCAGAATGCGCACCGGTTTTGTACTGCGCAATGCAGCCAATGCCGCGACCTATGGCACGGCCAACATCGTCACGGACGGACGCATCACATTGCCCAAGTGGGTCGCCATAGCCCATGGCTACACTTTCACACCGAATGCCAACAACGACCACACGCTCACGCCGCTGAATCAATACGGCCCCACGACGGCGACTTTGGCCATTGGACGCTACACCGGTGACTACGACTACCTCGGAGATCGTGGCAGGACTCAAGGCGTGGACTTTGATTTGGATCAATACAATGGCCGCACTTGCGTCACGCCGGAGTTTCCGAGCGGCACGTATGCCTACTTCGTCACCATCGATGCGAGTGGCAACACGGCCTTCCCACACATGCTCAGCAAGCAATATTACGGCACGCAAAACTCCACGAACAACGCCACCATACCGGTGGGTGCTACACTGCTCTTCAACGGCGGTCCTAACGCCGTGGAGAGCTTCAAGAGCGGTCCCGCGATCACCCCCGCGAATGGCAATGTCACGCTCACCTGGAGCAGCGTGGAAGGTGGCACCTATCAGGTGGAAGCCTCCACCAATCTCAGCACTTGGACGCCCATCGCTACAGGAGTCTCGGCGGCATCCAACAACACGCAGACCTCATTCACTGAAAATGCAGCCGCCTTGCCCGCGAACAACACGAAACGTTTCTACAAGATCACCCGCACCGCCACCGCGGCCTACGATCCAGCTTACACGGGACAATAGACATGAAATTTATCCTCACACTCCTAGCCTTTCTGGTGAACTCGGTGGCCACAGCCGCTGAACCGACACCGCGCTATTTCAGCGCCAAACCCGGCTCGCTCGTGAAGGCGAAGGCTCAGATCGACGCAGGTGACAAGGTGCTAGCCAAAGCACTCAAAAAGCTCGTCAAAGACGCGGACAAGGCACTTGCCGAGCCCTTGCCCACGGTGATGAGCAAAGAGAAAATGCCTCCCAGCGGCGATAAGCACGACTACATGAGCATCGCGCCCTATTTCTGGCCGAATCCCGAAACCAAAGACGGCATGCCTTATGTGCGTCACGATGGCAAGGTGAACCCCGAGAGCCGCGATCCAAAAGCGAACGACAGCCCCGCTATCAAGATCATGGGCGACAACGTGGAGACTCTGGCGCTCGCCTACTACTTCACCGGCA
>JAPLUM010000493.1 GCA_026397605.1 Verrucomicrobiota bacterium
GCACGTGGCAGTCACCAATCCTGACTCCATTGCCGGTAAGCGTGCTTTAGGTCATTTCATCGAGCGTTGGCAAAAAGAGGTGCGCAGCGCTGAGGGCACGATCTCAGCGCCGACTATAAAGGCGACACCTCATGCCTATCGGGTTGTATTCGAAAGCTCAGAGTTCGGCGCTTACCCGCTCAGTTACTTTGATGACATCAGTTTAGCCGCCGATTTTAAAATTCAGAAATTGAAGCACCATCAGCGCGCAGGCGTGGGCACCCCGCTCACCGCCTTGCGTGAAAATAGGCATCAAGACGCCATCGAGACCTTTTATCCGCCAGAGGCCATCACCCGTCCATTGACGGGAGTCGCTCGCCTTGGCGTTCCACAGCAGGGCGTTCAGGAGGTCCGTATCTCCCTGCTTTGCCCGCTGGTGAATTCCACCGTCCGTCAACAGGGCCAGGCAAAACCCTTGGCCGCTGATTTCTCCGTGCCTTGGGCAGCGCTGCTCGCCCGTTCAGGAAAGCTGAATCAAAGTCGCGTCCTGGACATGCTCACCCGCACACCTAAGCGCCAGCCACAGCTCTATTTGATGGAGCCGTATGATCCCAGGAAAGAGCCACTCATCATGATTCACGGGCTCCTATCCACGCCCCTCGCCTGGGCTGAAAGCAGCAACGAACTCTGGTCCAATGAAGAGATCCGAAAGCGTTATCAGATCTGGCATTATCTCTACAATACTTCGGCACCAGCGCTGTATTCTGCACGCCTTCTGCGCACCCAGCTCCATGAATTGCGGCAGTTGCTCGATCCAGATGGGAACGATCCTGCCATGCAGAAAACAACCCTGCTTACCCATAGCATGGGCGGCTTGGTCGGGAAGGCGCTGGCCGTGAAACCCGAAAAAGCCTTTTGGCTGGCCGCCTTCAAAGTCCCACACGAAACCTTGCGCTTATCAGCCGCAGATCGGGTGCAGTTGCAGGATGCCTTTGAGTGGCAGCCTGATCCCACCATTCGTCGCATTATCTTCATTGCCGTGCCGCATCGTGGTAGCAGCTATGCCGACAACACCATTGGCAGGATCGGTTCCTGGATCACCCGCCCGCCCAGTCAATTCCAGGCCTTTTATCAGCGCATCTCCGAGTCAAATCCAGGCGTCTTCACCTCCGATTACCAGGCTCTGGGGCAGGGGAGACTGGATAGCGTGAGCTCCCTCTCCCCACGTCAGCCCACGCTTCGTATCCTGGCAGATCTCCCCTTTCAACAAGGCCTGGAAGTCCACAGCATCATCGGAGACCGAGGGAAACCCGGCCCCGTAACTCAAAGCAGCGACGGCATCGTGCCCTACACCAGCAGTCATCTCGATCAAGCGGCCAGCGAGCTCATCGTCCCCTCCGGCCACGGCGCCTTCCGTAATCCCGCCGCCATTGCAGAGGTCAAGCGCCTGCTCATGTTGAAGTGACTTGGTTCTTAGTTTCATTCTTTTGTCCTCGTTGATGCGCTTCGCTGCGGGCAGCCTTTGGCTGTCGTTTTTGCTTCGGTCGGCTCTTCTATTGAAGGTCTTTTCGTCATCCGCGAAATCTGTGTCATCTGTGGATAAGAGTTCAGGGAGAAGGGATCCACTGATTTCACAGATGACCTGGAGAAGATGAAGGAGCTGATTCTCAATCGGCGGCGGTAATGCCGTAGCCACGGCTTGACTCCAGGCAGCTTTTCCCCTTCCATCAGCATATCCAAAGAAAGTCGTTCAACAAGGCAGTAGAGCCAACGGTCATGGCTCACCTTTGAAGTCGAGTAGTTCGCGGTAACTTGGTCTTCGGCTTGGGTGCTTGTGTAAAATTAGGGAAATTTTTCCACCTCCAGAATCTTTCTGCCATGATCGGCTTGTTTGGAGCCGCCACCCCAACGTTTACATCAATGGCAGCGGTGGCCTTGGTTTGAAAAGTATTGAGCATGCATTTAGAAAAGCCTGCTCACTCTTTGACATCCGGCTGGCGCATGGGGCTTTTGAGGTTCAGTGCGTTTCTTTAGCAAAATTGAACTCGCATGAGAGTAAC
>JAPLUM010000831.1 GCA_026397605.1 Verrucomicrobiota bacterium
ATCATTCAGCCAGGGATAGTCAAAACTGCCAAACAAGTCTGCCAAACCATACTTTCCCAGCACCGTCGCTATCTCACCAAGGCGGATAGCGTGGCGCTCGAGCCGAGGAATCAGATCCAATTTCATGACTCAAGATACACCCGATTGTCTTCTTGTCGAAAGCTCACAGTCGCGCTGCTACCTCACGCAGTTTATCTTTCTTACTCTTGCGGCGGCCTTTGATACCGCCAGTGCTTGGAAATGGCGGTGGTGGTGAGTCCATCGGCTCAAAACCTGGAATCTGCTCACGTGGAATGTTGAGATGATTGCGTTTTTCGATCAGGCAAAAATGCTCATGAGATTCTGCGGGTATGAAGCTCACCGCGACACCGGCTTCCCCAGCGCGACCTGTGCGACCGATGCGGTGCGTGTAGTCCACAGCAGAGCGCGGCAGGTCGTAATTCACTACCGCTGGCAGCTGCACGATGTCTAGCCCACGACAGGCCAGATCCGTGGCCACTAGCACCTGAAACTGAGAGTCTTCAAAGTCCGCCAAAGCCTGCCAGCGAGCACCCTGACTGAGCTCGCCATGAAAAGCCAGTGCGCTGATGCCATGACGCCTGAGTTTATCAGCCACATGCTCCGCCGTGTATTGCTTGGCCACAAAGACAAGCACGCGCTGCCATGCTTCTGCCTTGATCAAATGTCGCAGCAAGGGCGTGCGCTGCGCTGTGTCCACCTCGATAGCGCGCTGTTCGATCACGGGCATCTCAGCAGGCGCACTTTCGACCTCGATCCGTGTCGCCTCATGAAAAATCTGATTCGCCAGCGACTGCACCGATTCGGGAAATGTAGCTGAGAATAACAAATTCTGTCTGCGACTGGGCAGCAGCGCCAGAACGCGGGATAACTCATCGGCAAAGCCTAGATCCAAGAGAAGATCCGCCTCATCCAGGACGAGCGCAGCCACCTGATTGAGGTGCAGTGCATTGTGGTCCACCAGATCCAGCAAACGACCTGGAGTAGCGATGATAAAATCGGCTCCACCACGAAGCGCCATCATTTGCGGATTGATGGAAACACCGCCAAACGCGCTAACCACCTTGATGCGCTCAGGCAAATGCACCGAACAGCGCAGCACCTCCGCCGTCACCTGCGCTGCCAGTTCACGTGTCGGCACGAGGATCAGCGTGTGGACACACCGTGGCTTCTCCAAGTGCGTCGCCAACCAGCGCTGGAGCAGCGGCAGCACAAAGGCCAGCGTTTTACCCGAGCCCGTCTGCGCCGTCGCCAGCACATCTCCGCCTTTCAGCACGACAGGAATGGCCGCCGACTGCACCGGCGTCGGAGCCACGTATTGGCTAAGGGCACTGACAAGCGGAGCAGAGAGACCGAGAGAGGAAAAAGGCATGGAGTCCCCTATAAGCCCATTCTGGGCTGGATAAAACTTGGATTATAAGTCGCCCAAGAGTCGATAAAACCGGGACAACAGGCCAAACAGCTTCAAAAGAAGTGCCTACCTGTAATATCAGCGGACATGTTGTGATCGTCTCCCCAACGCACGTCTTGCGTAATCGAGGCTGGTAATTTTATAGTCCTTATGGCTTATCTTAGATAAAACACAGCATGACTCCTCACATCTACGAAGATTCTTTTGAGTTCAAACGCCTTCAAAACCGGCACTTTTTGGCCTGGAGCATTTTTTATCCTCTTCATCTAGTCTACAATGATCGCCCTTGGTATGTAAGCATACCTTCAGCGTGTTTTCTCTTGGGTTATTGGCTTTGGGTATGGCTTGGACCAGCGCGTTTTCTTTCCATTTCAAAAACAGAGATCATCACCACAGGAGGTTTGAAGATTACTCGAGACCAAGTCCAAGAAATCTCCCCTTCACCCAAAGGCTTACTCATTGCATGGCAAAAGAACGGCATAGCTCATTACACGGAACTCTTTGAATCTCAATTCGACGAAAACGTTTGGCCAAATCTATATCGAGCTTTGAAAGCCTGGCCCGCTGAACCCAGTCCAAAACAAACTACTTTGTCAGTGTGAGAATACAAAGAACACCCTGTTTTTAGGTTTTCAGCAGCAAGCATGACGATTAAAATTTATCTACCTGTTGCCACTTCTTTTCGACGATCCAGTAAACTATGTTTATGTTCTGATTCATGGCTGCCATTCTAGGATCATCTGTATTTTGCGTGCTTCTCTGGATCATGTTTGAAAACAGAGAATCCTTTCTAGGTGCATGGAGGTCTAGATTTTGGAAGTCAACCAGTGCTCGAATCACAGACATTCAAGATTATACCTACTTATCAGATGTGGTTACCAAGTATTCGGGCTCCAGTGTTATAGTGCGCGAAAGTCGAACTTACACCTTTAGTTATGTGGTGAATGACGTCTCCTATGTATCCGTCAAACCTAGCACCGTTGGAAGGTCGTAGTGTGTAAACGTCGTAGCAGACAGGCTACGGCACTTATGCTTACAGCTGATTCAACACCACCACTTAAACGCGACGTTCTCGGACGCGTGACTTTGCCCGCAGCTCAACGTGAGGCCTTGCTCGATGAATTTGAGCGTAGCGGCATGATGGGGCGACCTTTTGCAAAGCTTCTTGGCGTCAATTACCCGACTTTTGCTTCGTGGATTCAAAAGCGCCGCAGAGCTCGTGGTGACTATGC
>JAPLUM010000344.1 GCA_026397605.1 Verrucomicrobiota bacterium
TGTGGGCTACGTGGCCGTGTCAGAAAGCATCGGTTATCTGGATGGTAAAGTGGTCTGGACTTACAGCCCAGGAACGGTCGGGCACACGGTCAAAAGCTTTTACGCTGGGCCATTCACAAACCCAGTCATCATCGCCCAAACGCAAACCAAGAATGACGCGGAGCCGGGAGATCTGCGACTGAGCACGGTGCCGAGTTTGGTAAATGGCTCGACACGTATCCAGTTGCGTTTTCAGGAGGAGACCTCAGCAAACGCTGATCTAACGCACGCGGCAGAGACTGTGGCAGGACTCTTTATTGGCGATATGCCAGGGGAAAGCCAAGCCAAGCTGGTGTATGCCAATGCTAACATCACCCAGGCTGGTCCAGGAAACTGGACCAAGGTGAATTTATCTAGTGCCTACACTGCGCCCATCGTCGTCTTTGGGCCTTTGACGCGTGCAGATGGCACGGCGGCACATGTGCGTGTGCGCAATGTTTTAAATGTGGACTCGACAAACGCGAATCGCGCCAGCTTTGAATATCAGGTGGATGAATGGGACTCTCAAGATGGTATTCACGGTGTAGAAACGGTGAGCTACATGGTGATGGAAGAGGGCGTTTTCGCCATTGGTGGTCAGGTCGTCCAATCTGGCAGTATCGTCGGCGTGACGGAAGCTGGCAGCACCCAATATGTGAGTGATACCTTCTGGGCTGCTGACACCTACTTTGGACGTGAGCCAGCCATCTTTGCCCAATGCGTGAGCATTGAAGAAGCCTCTGCGGCAGTGGCGCGAGTGGATACAGTGGACACACTTTTTGATTATCCAATGAACTTCCGCATCCGCCTCACGGAAGCGGAAAACGCGGATCAGACACACACGGCTGAGACCGTGCATTACATCGTCATGCCAGGTGGCACGGGGCAGTTCATGAGCACGAATACCAATTTTCGCTTCAGCGCTGGCGTGAGCAGCACACTGGACTCCACCGCCAGCGCGGTGAGTTTCCCTGCCAAGTATGCTAGGCCTTCTTTCTTTGCGGCAGCGCAGGGTGATCTGGCGGCTTCATTAGACACGGACGGCTATCATCAAACGTATGAGGCCACAGATCTGGACCCTCTCTCCGTTCGGCAAAGCGCCCTGGATGCTGCCGGCGTGAGCTGGATCGCGGAAGAAGATGGCACGGGCATCACGGATAACATTCATGCGACGGAAGTCGGTGCATGGCTTGTTTTCCAGGGTGAAGCCGATGCGGATGGTGATGGCGTGACGGATGCGATCGAAACCCAAATGGGCACCAGCCTCACGCTGGCATCGAGTTCGAACAATGCCTCTGGCGGCACGGCGAATGATTTTGAAACGCTGAAGAGCCTCTACTCACTCAGCGCTACAGTGACCACACCTGTGGGATATGAGCGGGTGGATAAGACGCTGCCGTCACCGGTTTCTAGCTCTGCGGTGATCCGCGTAGCGCGCTCGTATGGCACCATGCAGCTGAGCCTGCGTGCCTTGCTGGAAAATGGCGGTGCTGATCTGACGAAAGCCAATCCAGTCGCAGGCGACTACACGACCACAGGCCTCACGAGCGGGAATCTCGTCATCGCCGCAGGGGCGGGCATCCCTAGCAGTCCGGTGAGTGTCAGTATCAATCCTGTGCAGGATGCCGTGGCAGAGGTGCCTGAGTATCTGAAGCTGACCTTTGGCCCCACGCCCGCTGGTGCCAATGCGCAGATCACGGCTGTCACTGGCACGGTGAGCATTCGTGATGCTGATCCGACACTCACGCAAAATCGCTCGCTGTATGTCGCCTACCTCGCTCGTGGTCCGGGTGTCGTCTCCACGGGTTCAGGCATCGCGGTCGCCTTGCTGGAAGGTGACAATGATCAGGCCAAGGTCAGCACGGATCTCAGTGGTCTCAGCTCCCTGCAAAACACCACGTACCTGCGCATGAACAACGATCAAGATGTGCGGAACAATCTCGGCGTGGGCAATGTCAATAACGTCTCCTGGTTGATCCGGGCTGCTGCTTCTGCCACGACGGACCAAGCCATGCTTGGCGCGCTGGATGCAGGTCAGATTTACTGCGACATCAATACGGTGAATTACACTTCTGGCGAGATCCTTGGTTACTTTAACAAGGCCGAAGGTGGTGCTGAGTTTGATGCGAATCGTGGCGATCTCGTGGAGCCCGCTTTGCCGACCACTGTCACTGCGGTGGAGGTGGAGCGTGACATCCATCGCTTCCTCGATCAAAGCACCTTTGGAGCTACGACGGAACTCTATGATGCTGTTAGGGCAGAGATCCTCGTCTTTGACAGTAATCTGGCGGATGGTGTCAGCAGCGCGAATCTGCGCGCAGGCTACACGGGCTGGCTGAATAAGCAGATGAACTTAGCGCAAACGCCATCACCCAGCTTCCTGACTCTGGTGATGGCTGCGGACAATGAAGAGTTCTTGCTGCGTAATAGTAAACCGCTCTTTGCAGGCAACGATCAACAGTTTGCAGGCAACGGCTTCAGTGCCACCTATGATACCTTTGGCAATGTCACCAACCCTTATCAAGTCGGGTCGAACAACATCGCCAGCTTCAATTCACCCAACGGTGCAGGGAATGGTGGAGCCAATCGACGTCGTGAATGGTGGACGCTGGTGCTTCAATCAAAGGACCAAGTGCGTCAGCGCATGGCCGCAGCACTGCATGAGATCCTCATCATCTCCGAGAATGATACCACTGTTGGCTCTCGCCACTATGGCGCGGCGAATTACTGGGACATGATGGCTCAGGGTGCCTTTGGCAAGTATCGCGACCTCTTGGAAAAGGTCACCTACAGCCCGATGATGGGCATCTACCTCAGTCATCTACGCAACCGAGCGCAATACAGCAGTGGCGGCGTGGACATCTTCCCAGATGAAAACTATGCGCGTGAAATCATGCAGCTCTTCACCATTGGACTGGTGTTGAAGCATCCAGATGGCGGCCTCGTGTTGTCACCAAGCACGGGCTTGCCGATTCCAACCTATGATCAGTCAGACATCACTGAACTAGCCCGCGTGCTGACGGGCCTCTGCCATGGCGCGCGTCATGCGACGGTAAACGTCTCCCGCAATAGCGGCAATGGTTTTGTCAATGTGCCCACCACAGCGCAGGCAGGTCAGCAGATCGAGTTCCAAGGCGTGAACTTCACCGACTTCTCCAGCGGTGCGGGTGAGACCTTTTATCAGGCCCCGTGGCTTTACCCGATGAAGGCTCTGGGCCGCTACAATGGCATCGCCTATCATGACTTTGGTGCTAAGCGCCTGCTACATCTATACAATGACCCAGATGGCACCGGCCCTGCGCTCGGCGGCACAGTGGTGCCTGCACAGGACATTTCAGCCCTTACAGATGTGCAAACCCATCCGTTGGCAGATGTGGATCTGACTCTCGCTCACAATGCCCTGGCGGGTGATCCGAGTGCGGGCGCTTACAATGGCCATCAAAACACGCCGATCTTCATCACACGCCAGCTCATCCAGCGTCTTGTCACCTCGAATCCAAGTGCTGGTTATCTTTACCGTGCTAGTGAGGTCTATCGCACAAGCAATGGCAACCTCGGTGAAGTCGTGAAGGCCATCTTACTCGACTATGAAGCACGCTCACTCGCAGTCGCAGACACCATTGCCAGTGCCGGAAAAATGAAGGAGCCACTCGTGCAGTATGCCTCCTTCCTTAGAGCCTTGAAGCCTTCCAGCGGCGCTCCTGTGAGCACGCTGGCTAGCATGAATCTGAACTTCAGTGGTGCAGATAGCCCTATGCTCGGTAGCTATCCATCCACAGAGCTAGCCAAGTTTCCAGCGGGTGCCACGCGCCTGCGCTTCAATGATCAGACTGGCGTCATCGGGCAGTCACCTCAAAAGGCACCAAGTGTCTTTAACTGGTTCCAGCCAGACTATGTGCAGCCGGGTCTCATGGCTTCCAATGGCCTGCTTGGTCCTGAACTCCAGATCAATACCGAGTCCATGCTGGTGAATCGTGTGAATCGTCACTACGCCCTAGCCTGGATGGGACTCACGGGCGGATTCCCTGGCTTTGGGATGGAT
>JAPLUM010000678.1 GCA_026397605.1 Verrucomicrobiota bacterium
TCGTCAATGTTGTCCACCACAGGGCGCACATACACATCCACACTCTGCGCATTCACCGCCAAATTGATGGAATTGGTGAGCTGCGTGCCTCCTGTATCAGCCGTCCAGAGCGTGTAATCCGCCGCGCCCGCCGGGGAACGTGTGGTGTCTGTAGTCGGAGTTCCTGCGAGGCTGAAATTCACGGTAAGCGGAGCCAGCGCGCCGGTACGAGTGATGCGAAAGCGTGCATTGCCCGAGGTCAGAGACGTGGCGGACTTATCATTGATCTCATAGGCATTGGTGACGGCGTTCCCCACCGTAATGGTGCCGCCATTGAAAATGATGTGACTGGTAGAAGTGGCAAAGTCTAGACGGTTATGATACTCCTGCTGATTAGTCAAAGTATCACCATCTGTGTCAGCACCGCCATCGGCACCATTCGTCGCGCTTAGGCCTACGCTGCTCTCCCAGCCATCAGGAGCACCATCTTCATCGGCGTCTGCCGCACCTTGCACCACGAGATAGGCCACGGTTTCTGCCGAGTGAGAGTTACTGACCGTGCCTTCTCCAAACTGCGCGGGGTGCCCATCTTCCTGAGCCACAATATCCACCTTATCCGCAAACAAATAGCGCCAGCGCAGTGTTGCTGGATCGGCATCTACATTCGTCTGCATGGCAGCAAAGAGATATGGGTCAGCGTGTAGGCGACCAAAGCTGCGGGTGCGGAAGGCGCTGTCCATTCCGGTCATGCTGCCAGCGTTGAAGCGCATTTGGTTGCCGAAGAAATGGCTCACGCCCTGAGTCATTGCGATCCAGTGGACAGTTTCTGCCGCGTGAGGCGTGGCGTCGATCTCAGACTCATCAAGCTCTAGATTAAAGCTTGTCGCAGTAACATCCGAAACGCGTGATTGCACGGCAGCAGCCTCCACTGTAGTGGCCACTTGGGAGAACACAGCTGGAGCATTCGGAAACAAAGGCGAGAGCGCCTGAGCGCCTTCAGTCTGCGTGACACCCGTCTTCCGCCCAGCCTGCCAGACCACGCCGCCGACTGCGTGCGTGCCGCTTTCCATCACAATGTAGCTGATGTGCTCTAGGAAGTTATGCGCAGCTGTATTGTGATCCCAGCGGTCAATTTGAAACTCAAAGCTAGCCTTATTGGCATTCGCCGTATCCGTGGCCAAGACGTTCCTGACACGCACCGTCACAGCGGTAGAGTTTGTGTATGAAAGCGGACCCATAACGACGACGGGCGTGGTATAGGCAGAACCTAGGTTGACCTTTGTCCATAGGGTGGTGTTGGCTTGCGTGACGTTCAAGTCACCGACCTCCACTTTAGCTGTCAGCTCACCATTCATGTCCCCGAGCACGATGTAACCGACGGCCTCGGCGGTGTGTGTCACATCAGCATTCGCAGATATTTCCTCTTGAAACTGCACCTGCACACTCGTCGCAGTCAGTGACTGCATACGCAGCTCTCCAGGGTTCGCGTCATTCTTCGTCTGCGCCTGGCCGATGAAGATAGGATTGGTGCGTGCCGCTGGGAAAGTAAGGGTGCTAAAGGCTTCCGTCGTAAGGGCAGATGTGGTCACTGCGCTGAGCACTTTCCCATCCAGATAACCGGTGCCAGCAGAGACTGCGATGTAACCGATACTCTCATTGGAGATAGCGGTGGCATAGGACTCCTGCGTTTCCAGATTCACCTGAAAGCTACCCGCCGTGACACTCGCGAGCCTTGTCTTTAAAGCGCGCGGATTATTCGCCACGATGCTATTCACTGTGCTCTCCACCTGAGCTAGCACAACCGGTGCTGTGGCAAATCCTGTCAGCGTAACCGTGGAAGCCGTGCGATTCACCGCAGCCACTCGGCCAACCTGCCAGCGCTGTGTGCCCAAGACATGCGTGCCCTCACTCAGTGCGAAATAATGAACCGTCTCCGCTGCGTGATCTCCTGTGAGGTAGTCCCATTCATCGACCTGGTATTGAAAGCTCGTGGCCGTGACATTGCGCACACGCATGACTAGCGGATCTCCGTTGGCTTTTGTTGCAGGCCCAATGACGACGACTGGAGCCGCCGTAAAGGTTCGTGTGAAATTCACCGTCGTCCAAGTCGTGGCATTTGTCTGCGTAAGGCTGACTGAACCCGACTGGAAATTCACCGGTGCCGCAAAAAGGGAACCAGCAAGAACGCTGAAAGCCAGCGCGACGGGGCGCACTAGAGAAGAGAACAAAGAACGAGGCTGCCTAATGACAGAGGTGTGAGGTTGGTGATCCATAACACTCACACTATGAGATGACGCGCACCCTTTTGGATAGTCTTCCACTGTCACCCATTCGGGTGAGCAAACATGATCAATCGGTAATGTTTAGCTGCCTAACGTCGAATTAAACCACGCTCCAAGGCTTTCATGACAGCCTCTGTGCGGTCCCCTGCATCCAGCTTATCTAAAATACGAGCCACGAAGGTTTTCACCGTTTCTGAAGAGATGTTTAATTCCGCAGCGATCAATTTATTGGGGAGACCTCTTGCCATGGCCTCCAAGACTTGTATTTCACGATCTGAAAGAGTCACATGCATGCGTCTTTCACGCAGTTTATGAAGAATCGGATTCGGGAAAAATCGATTTCCAATGGCCACTGCACGCACGGCTTTAATGAGCTCGGAGCGCTCCGCTGTCTTAGCAAGATAGCCACTGACTCCAGCCTCTACGGCGCGGTGGACGTCTTCTTCTGTTTCTTCGACGGAGAAGATCAGCAGCCTTGCACCGTGAAACTGCTTCACGATCTCCCGTGCGACATCGATGCCATGCATGTCAGGCAGCTTACCATCCAGCACAGCCACATCTGGGCGATGATGCATAAAAAGATCAATTGCCTCCCGGCCACAAGAGGCCTCTGCCACGACACCCATGTCTGACTCAAAGTTCAGCGCAGTGGTGAGGCCTATCCGAGTAAAAAAATGATCGTCCACGACGAGGACGCGGATTGCATGGTCATGTTCTAAGATTGGTTGCATGGGCTGACAAGGGAGTGGGCACACACAGACTGACGTGGGTGCCGTTGTCGGGGGGGCTGATAAAGCTGAGCTGCGCACCAATTTTCTGCGCACGCTCCTGCTGACTATGAAGTCCGAAATGACCTAGTTTGCGGGCTTCTGAATCAAAGCCTCGGCCGTCATCTCGGATGTCGAGTAAAAGTTCATTTTCACGCCCTTCGAGGCGGACGTAGATATTCTTTGCGGCGGCGTGAGCCAGAGCATTGTTCACGGCTTCTTGGGTGATCCGCAGAATTTGAAAGGGCACATCTTCACCCAGCGGTGGCACTTGTCCCACCACATCAAAGTGCAAGACAATGCCTGGAACCTGTGATCCCCGCATGTGCAGCCATTCTGAAAGAGTCTCAGATAAGCTTTCACGCGTGGGCGCATCTGCGCGCAAATCCCAAATGCAGTGCCTAGCCTCAATCTGGCAGAGGCGGATCATCGCCGTCGTATCATCGATCAAGCGCGCTAACATGTCGGGTGCAGCCGTCAGTGCGCCTTTCAGCGTTTCCAAATGCAGCCCTGCCCCAGCAAGCTGCTGCTGGAGTGAATCATGAAACTCCCGTGCAATCCTACGACGTTCCTCTGCTGCGGCTTCCTTCATTTCAATGCCTCTCAACTGGCGCTCCTGCCGACGGCTGACCCAGCTGGAATACATGGCCGTGGGCACCATCAAGCAGACAACCCCAAGCAATGACCAAATGGCTAGGTAAAGGCGTGGCCGAGTCCACCATGAAGGCCCACGCAAAACCTGGATATCCGAGAGGCTACGAGGTAGAACTGAATAACTAAGACTTCCCTCATCTAAGGGCGATGTCCGCTTTGACGTGAGCAGCCCTGTGAGTTGAATAAGGCTGCCATGAGCGATGCTGGCGGCCTGATCTTCCTTCAAAAAGGTCTGCCATTGAATCTGACAACTTCGACCATTTTCTATGGTCAACTTCAGCTGTGGCACACCACCTGAAATAGCGTGATTAGACACTTCACCCGTTACTCCCACTAGCTCCATGGAATCCTGCGTCCAGTCTCTAAGGTCTTTTTGAATGAGTGTGGGCTTTGGCGCAGCCTCCATGCCTAGCCTATGACAGACCCCATCCAAAAGAAGGATTCGTCCGTCCTTAGTCTGTGGCCAGCAGGCAAAGGAAAGCTTTTCTCCAGGCTGAAAGACTCCTTCCTGACGTGTCTGAACCTGCACGCTACCAGAACTGGTACGCAGACTGACCCATTGCCTGGATTTTGCGGCCGTGACGATCCCCTGGACATGAAGTCTATTCCTCGCAGAGGATCTGGGTGTCACCGGCATGGCGTTGGACAAGGTCGCAGGTGAGCGTGCAAAGACTTCATCCAAAGCCTGTGGCTGCACGGTCCACGCTGACTTACCCGGCACCAAGAGCAGGGCATCCGCATCTGGGGCAAGTAAGGGCGGTGCAGCCTGACAGACAAGCACTGCATTCATCGTGACGACAGAGTTCAGCCAACTATCCATCTCTTTTTGCGTAGGCCGTGGCGGCGTCCATGGAAGACGCGCGATAGCGTGGCCCGTTGGTGAACTAACCTCAACAAACAAAGGTGTGAGTTCATCTGCATTAGCGACAACACGCCTAACCACCCCAGTGACACGGGTCATCAGTCCATCGACAAGCATCTCGGAGGCGTCATCCAGATCAAAGACCGTTGGCACGATCTTGCGTGAACTTTCGGCGATGACCTTGACCTGTGGTGCCCCAAACTCCTTTGCGTGACGCAGAATCATCACCATTCCCTGGCGGCGGGTCAAAACCCCTGAGACCTCCACCCAATCTCCCTGCTTCGAAAGCGGCTTCTGCCCCGTGCGCGGATCAAAACCGATGCCTCCAGTCTCATCTTGTACAAAAGCAATGCCTAACCTCTGACTGCTAAAAGTCACCTGTCCACGAAT
>JAPLUM010000592.1 GCA_026397605.1 Verrucomicrobiota bacterium
CTTGCTCGGTGCCTTGTTCAGTGCCTTGTTCAGTGCCTTGTTCAGTGCCTTGTTCAGGGCTTTGTGTGCAGGAGCAGGGCGGCAGACTATTTAGTTCATCATTTAGATATCCTTTTTGATTTGCTAGGTTCCAATAAGCATCCATTAAACCAGGTAAAGCGTCAGTATCTCCGGAGTCTCTAGCATTACGCCTATCTGTGTTATTCTGTTCTAATGCAGCGTCAATTGCCGCTAACTGTTGCTGAAGTCTTGCTTTGGATTTACATGATTCGCACTGCTCAGCCATAGCAGCAGGAAGCATCGTAAACATGAGTGATACAATCCAAAAGAGGGTATGTATTAATGATTTTTTTGATTTATATTTTACGTTTCGCGTTGATTTCATGTTGATTTTTGTTTGTTGTTTATCTGTTTATCCCCCGACACTCACACTGGCTTCCGCGCTCCACTGGCCCACTTGGGCGTCGTCGAGGCGGAAGATGGCGCGGTATTTCCACTTGGTGAGGGTGGCGGGGAAAGGTGTGCTATCTAGGTAGCCTGGGGTGGTATCAAAGGTGAGGATGGTCCAGCCTTTGCCATCATTGCGGTCCACTTGGATTTCACATTGATCCAGGAACTTGGCCCAGCCCTGCCAGCCCCAACCGATCTGCACGCCATTGGCCAGCACCATGGCGGTGATCTCTGGCCGGATCACATTCATGTCAGGCGCGGGTTCTACGGAACCGAGGATGCCTAAGTCCAGGCACATGGGCTCTGTGCAGGCACCGTTTTCTTTGAGTTCGGCGATGAGGTCAAAAATCCGGTCCAAGGCACCAGCTGGCCGTGCCACCACGCCGTCTGGCAGGGCGGGTGGGGTGAACGTGGGCAGGGCCAAGAGGCCGCTGCCGGTTTGGGCTTGGGTCAGTGCGCTGGTGGCGGCTTTCCCGTGGGTGCGCACGGACTCTAACCAACTGACGATGAGATACACCAGCCAGCGGGCATCGGCGATGCTGTCTGCCGTGCGCTGGGCGGAAAGTCCTAGGGCAGCGGCATAAAGGGCCAGTTTGAGACGAAAATTCTCTAACCAGACGGCTTGGTCAGCTTGGCGGGAAGGATAAAAGTCTTGGCGTTTCATTTGGCGGGGTTTTCTGGGGTTTGGTTTTGGTTCGGGTTCTGAAATGGGCGGTGTGACTGGGCTGTAAGGAATGAAAAATTCATCGCCGGGTTCTCTGGCGTAACCCTTTCCGTCTGGGCCAAAAAAAAGGTTTTTGTCGCCCCACGTGTAGGGTTGGCCGGGTGGTAGGCTGTGCGGGTTCCGAGCGTCGAAATGAAGGGGGCGCATGGAGGTTGGATTGTTCTTGGTTGTTAGTTCTTGGCCCCTTGCTTAGATGTTGATCGTGAGGATCTTGAGTGACGTTTGCGCTGGTAAGCTGGCAGTGAGATGCCACTTGAAAAAACGAAATGGGGGCGAAAAGAAGAAAAATGGGGGTGCGGAGAAACCCAATGGGGGCGCCGGAAAACAATCGGACGGTGCCGAAACACAAAATGGGGGTGCCGACGGACAGAATGGGGGTGCCCCCAAATGAAATGGGGGTGAAAAGTTGAAAAATGGGGGCGTCGGAAAATCCTTTTCCGGTGCCGGAAAACAAAAAGGGGGTGCCCCCTTTGTTCAGGTTTTTGCCCCCAATTGATTTTTTCCTGCCGGTTTGGCGCGGATTGAGGACTTTCTGAGATTCTGCCGATGCTGGATGACGTGATCCGGCGTGCTGTTTTTTTAGCGGAATCGCTGAAAATGAGCGGGGGAAAGCCCTGAGCTTTAGACGGCTGCGGTTCTCTGTTCTCTGTTCTCTGTTCTCTGTTCTCTGTTCTCTGTTCTCTGTTCTCTGTTCTCTGTTCTCTGTTCTCTGTTCTCTGTTCTCTGCGGCAGTCTATTTTTGTGGGGAGTCAAGCTAAAGGCTGAAGTCATTTTGGCTTCAGGTAGGGCTGCTGGTCCTCCAGCAGCCGTGGTTGCGTATGCGGCTAGAGTGATCCTTGGTCCCTGCGCAGTCAAATCCGTATAGCGCTGGGTGGCACTAGGGGGCGAATGATTCATCGAGACTGGAAGGACTGCGGGCATGAATTAAACTGAATTTAAATGAGGATACAAAAATCTGCGGCTTTTCGGCAAGATTTTTCAAGGCGTTCTTCAAAATAGAGTTGCCTGCGTAGGTGAATGTTCCCTTTTTAATCGAGGGTGCTTGATGTTGGAGTGAGCAACATTTACAGGGTTTGATCAATTGGCCTAACTGTCCCCCTGCATGATGATGGCGTTTTCGACGAAGGACTTGGCTGCTTCTAGCTCATCATTGACGACGACGGCTGCGCCGAGGCGCTTGAGGCGCTCCACATCTGAGGCAAAGCGGGCCCGAGCCAGGACTGGCACGTCAGGTTTCAACTCGCGCACGATGGAGAGGGCCTCGGCGGTGATGGGAGCGTCGGGGAAGGTGAAGGCGACCATGCGGGCCTGACTCAGTCGGGTGAGTTCCCAGGTCTCAAGATGGGCTGCATCGGCAAAAAGCACGGGCTGCCCGTTCCTCTTGAGGTTGCGCACCGTTTCGGCATTGAGATCGATGACGAGTGTCGGTATGCCCTGATCAAGCAGGGCTTTATTCAGACGCTCGCCGACGGGGCCGTGGCCAACGATGATGGCGTGGCCTGTCATGGCTTTCATCTTTTGGCGTAGGATGTCGGACTCTGGCAGTTTTGGCCTGCGCCGCCCCCAGCCTTTTTTCTCCAGCCAGGCGCCAAGAGGCTCCCCCACTTTCATGAGACCTGGAAGGAGGCCCATGCTCAGGGCACAACTGGCCACAAGGATCTGCTGAGCCCCAGCGCTCCACAGGCCGACAGGTCCGACTTTTTGCAGAAGCACGAGAGAAAACTCCCCTGCGCTGCAAAGGCCAATGCCGGCCATCAAAGCCTGTCGGTGCATTAATCCGAGGCGGCGTGCGATTAAGGTGATGAGGCCTGCTTTAAACAGCATCAAGCCAAGCGTGAGTGCTAAAATAGGCTGCCAATAAACCATGGCCATGCGCACATCTACCATGAGACCGACTGAGACAAAGAAGAGGGTCAAAAACAAATCTTTGATCGGCATGACGTCTGCCAGAATCCGCGGTTTAAAAATGGATTCGCTGACGGCTAACCCCGCCACGAAAGCTCCCAGCGCCAAGCCCAGATGCAGCATGCCCCCGATGAAGGCTAGGCCAATGCAGCAACCGACAATGGAAAGCGTAAACAACTCCCTGTTCCGTGTGCGTGTCACCGCGTTTAGAAGGGCTGGGATGATCCAGCGCGCGCTGACGCCTGCTAGAAGCACAAACAGACCGCCGCGGCCAAGCAATGAGCCGACACGTGCTAGTAGGCTGCCTGTTTCTCCGGTCTGAGTCGGCAGCAGCAGCGGTAGGACGAGGAAGAAGACGATGATGAAAAGATCCTGAAAAATGGCCACCGCCAGAGCCATGCGTGCGCCTGGACTGGACTCCTGACCGAGATCTTGAAACGACTTCAAGCTTACCGCTGTGGAACTCATGGCTAAGGCCACCGCGACGATGAACGCTGCTGCCCAAGGGAACTGGTAGATCACAGCTCCTGCCCCAGCCAGTGCTATGCACAGCCCCATCTGCCAGCCGCCGCCGACAAAGGCTAGTCGCCGGACATATTTTAGATCACTGAGGGAGAACTCCAGCCCGAGCGTGAACATGAGCAGCATCACCCCAAACTCCGACATCTGACTGATCCCGGTCTGCGTCTGTCCTCCGCCAAGAAGCTCTAAGATTCCGCTGTTGGCGATCAGTACACCGCAGATAAAATAGCCTGCTAACAAAGACTGCTGCAACCTCAGAAGTAGCAACGAGACGACCACCACGGCGACCAGCATCAATGCCAGCAGGATGAACAGCGGTGGCAAGCTTTCGGTAGCGGCGAGGAAGGGCGGCATAAACACGAGGTCTGTCTTTACTGCCAAACGCCCATCTGGACGAGCTGCCTGGTGGCTGTACCCGCCCAGTCGCGATTGGCGGCTGGACTGGCTGGACTTGGGTGCAGGATGCGACCTGTTTGAAAAGTGCCTTGGAGGATTTTTTGAGCACGCTGGGCGCGCTCTTCAGCAAAGGCTCCGACGCCGATGACCCACTCAGGTTTCAGAGCCTGGATGACGGCACGCAGATGGGCGTCACAATGGGACTCCATAGCGGTGGTCTCATCTACTGGCAGTTTATCCGGGGTGCGGTTCCGGCTGCTGGCCTCCATGAAAACCAGCGGGCAGTAATTGGCCACGAAGTGGTCTTTAAAAAAGGCATCGGCATTGCCAAAGCGATCTTTGAAGAGCCCCCAGAGCCTGCGGCCGCTGACTTCGGACTGCTCGCAGGCAAAGCCAACGACAGGGCGCTTGGGGTGCTCGTTGGCAGGTTTGTTGACCTGCTCATGGATGCGCATCCAGTCACGCACGGCGCTGATTTCGCCAAAGGGAACGCCGGTCTGAGTCATGCCCCAGGGGCCGGGATTCATGCCGACAAAGAGGACTTTTTTAGAGCTATCACCAAAGCGCTTCAGATAGGTCTCATGTGGTGCCCAGGCATAATCGAGTGGGCAATAGACATGCGTCGTCGGCTCTGCGAATTGCAGAGGGCGGAGTGCATCGCGGAGAGATGCTGCGGCGGCACAGAGCTGTCCTGCGGGTGACATGTGGATCAGACGACGATGGCCCAGAGGACTTTGAGGTAGCGGCTTTCTGGGCAGTTTGACATAACCGGATGATCCAGGCCTGGACCTGTGCGGTCTAGGATTTGCAGCTTGCGCCCATGGCGGTGTGCGCTGCCGATGATGAGGTCCTCGAAGTCGTCGGTGCTGAGCAGGCCGGAGCATGAGCAGGTGACGTAGAGGCCTCCACGCTTCACGAGCTGGATCGCCAGTCCGTTCAGATCGCGATATTTAAAGATGCCTTCTTCTTGGTTGTCGCGGTGATGCAGGAGCTTCGGTGGATCGAGCACGACGGTGTCCCAGAGCTCGCCATTTTTGATCATTTGGCGTGACCAGGTGAACGCATCGCCATGGATCCAATTCACGCGGGTCTGATTGAGATTGGAGTTAGCTTTGGCCTGAGCGATGGCTTTTTCATCGAGGTCCACGCCGGTGACGTCTTCACACTTAGCTAGCACTTTGGCTGCCAGCGCAAAGCCGCCGGTGTAGGTGCAGAGGTCCAGAACGCGACCATGGGCCAGCTTGCCTAGCTTGACGCGATTGTCCCGCTGATCACAGAAGAAACCTGTTTTGTGACCATCTTCAAAATTGATGACAAAGCGTACATCATGCTCGCGGACTCTGGCACTGCGTGGAATTGGCAGGCTGGCCTCTGGCACGTCGCCGATGCGGATGCCCTCCATGAGACCGATGTCTGGATCGACATGCAGGACCTGATTCTTGGTGCCCAGTTCTGCATGAAGCATTGGCAACCAGCGGCGAATGCGGCGCCAGGCTCCGAGCGTGGTGATGTCGATGGACAGTGTGTCATCATAGCGATCCACGATGAGTCCGCTGAGGCCGTCTGCATCCGAGTGGATCACTCGATAGGCGTTTGTGTCGGCGTCGAGCTTGAGGGTGTTTGTGCGCAAACGGGCGGCTTTGAGGAGCAGTGCATCTAGGTCGGCTTCAGTAAACTCATCTTCGCCATGGTGAAGAACACGCAGTGGCACGCGGGCTTTTGGATTCAGATAGCCTGCGCCAAAGCGGCGGCCCTCTTTGTCATAGATATTGACCAGATCACCTGGGCCTGCGTCGCTAGAGACGGGGCCGACCATGTTCGGAAACACGGCAGGATGATAAGAAAAGTACTTCATCTGCGCCCAAGGGCGTGCCCAGTCCTCGCTGCCGGGTGGTGGTGGTTTTGGGGCGGAGGCGGGAAATCGTTGGAAAGACGGGCGGGGCATGGATCTGGAGATGAGGTGAAAACACTATCAAAGCAGGCCTTTGGAAAAAATCCTGTGATTCCTGCAATCCTGTGAATCCTTTCTGCATGAAACCAGATGTCGAACTCAAAACCCTGCACCTCACCACGCCTTTTCGGATCGCTCATGGGGCCTCGTCCTCTCGGCAGGTGGTGCGCCTTAGCGGAGGCGGTGCCGTGGGTGAAGCTCCTTTTGTGCCCTATTACCATGAAAATGTCGAGGCGACGCTGGCGTGGCTGCGCGCAGGGCAGGGGGCTCCACCCTCCCGCGCTGCGGAGTTGGCCTTGGATCTTTGGAGGCTAGATATCGAAGGGCGGCGTAAAGGTCTGCCTCTGTCCTCCGAGGTGCCGGATGATCTGCCGAGGCGTGAGGGTTTGCTGCCTGGCTGCCGGTCTTTTAGCATTCCCACGAGTTTGCCTGATTTTGCTGGCTTGGTCGAAGAGACTGCGCAGCAGTTTCAGGTCTTGAAGCTTAAACTCGGCAGTGGAGATACCGAGCATGATGAGCAGATCGTGGCCACGGCTCGTCGTGTGGCTCCAAGAACAAAGCTGTTGGTGGATGTGAATGGCTGGTGGTCTGTGGCGGATGCTGGGAAGATGATTCCAAAGCTTGAAGCCTATTCTCTGGAACTCATTGAGCAGCCGATTCATCACGACGGTGGTATCGCAGCCTGGCAGGCACTGCGTGCGGCTTTGCCAAAAAACCTGACTCCACTGTATGCTGACGAGAGTGCCCAGAACGCAACAGATGTGCCTGCATTGGTTGGATTGGTAGAAGGAGTGAACGTGAAGCTACTCAAGTGTGGCAGTTTCTGTGGTGCTATCAAGATGATTCAAATAGCACGCAGCCATGGCCTTGGCGTGCTGCTTGGCTGCATGATCGAAAGCAGCATCGGCATCACAGCAGCAGCGCATTTGGCGGCGTGGGCGGACTATGCAGATCTGGATGGCCATCTGTATCTCGCAGATGATGATTACCTGGGCCTCACCTTTGACGCTGAAGGCTGCTTACTCATGCCAGACGGGCCAGGCCTGGGCGCTAGTCCCCGCTGAGTGCTACTGAGTCGAGCCTGCTGCCGCGCCTTCACAATCAAGAATGGCCACAGCTAAATTACCATCTTTAAGGGTGCGATGCTGCAATAAGAGTCGTGCAACGTAGATGGTGCCCCACTCTGTTTCGCGACTCAGATAGCGACCGATCGCGGAGCCTTTTTGAGCAACGGCTGCGCATTTGCCAGCAGCGTCCAATGAGCCTTGGAGAGTAAACGAGACTTGAAATTCACGTTCTTCTTCGGGCAATTCCAGTCCATGATCTCGGCGTAAACAGACATGGTGCCAGATCGGTTGAGTCGATTTAGACTCAATAAATTTCGTCAATTTTTGCCCATGTGATTCAGCGAACAATGGCCAATCTAGAAGGAATGCTCCGCTATTTTTTTGAACCACTCTCAACAAGGCTCCGCTTGGGCATTGTTTGGTTATGATTTGAAACATAGGCGCAATCTCTTGAGAGGGAAGATGGCGCAGGGTTGCATTCGATGGCTTAATCGAGAGAAGATCAGGTGATCCTGCCGCGAAGAATTCAGCGACATCCGTCGCATGCTCTTCTTGAGCGTCAATGAGAGCCAGGCGTTCCTCTGGTGATTTAGCGGCTAGTAGTGCTTTGAATAAAGTTTCGGATGCTGTTCCAGCAGCCACTAAATCGATGGGAGGAGCGACGACCTCTGCGCGCCGAATTTCAGGCTCTGGTTCTAGGCTAGGCTCCTTCAAAGTCTGAGGAGTCGAATTGACAGAATTACTGCTTGGGAGTGACGCGTTTTTATTGGAACTGCTTATGGGGATATCGGCAGTCAGCGCAGGAAATATATCATCCTTGAGCGCCCATAGGCACGCTCCGATAATAAGGGTCAAAAACGCAATCGCTAAGAATGCTGAATTCTGCTGTTTTGGCTGTTGCCATGGAGTTTGTGTGACTTCAGTGAAACTTGCTTCTTGCGGCAAATCGATGGGAGACTCCCTGGGGGCTATTTGACGAATGGGAAATGGCGTTTCTAGCCTTTCCGGCTCTAGATCGACGGATGAAAAAGGCGATGAATAAGCGGGCGTGTTGACGGCGACACCTATGCTCGTTGGTGATCTCGGTTGGAGAGCCTCAGGAGCTGGAGGGAAGTCTCTAGCAATGAAAGGCACAAACATCGGGGGTTGCTCAGGCGCCTGTGGCCAGCTGTTTTGATGTGATGTTGGCGTTAGAGCTGGAGCCGGTGTCGAGTAAGCCTGCGGCGTCCTAGCGTAAACTGAAGGGGTAGGTTGTGTCGTCGGCACCGGAGCAGGGTTTTGCAGTATTGAAAAAGGTGAAGGCTGATTGGAAGGGTATCGCTCGGGTAGGTTTGACGGTTGAATCATCCGCCGCCGAAAGGGCACCGCCTGTGCCTGCAAGGCGCTTCCTCCAATTTGAAAGGCGGACATTTGAGCACTCTGAGCACAGTGAGGGCACGTAATGAGAGTCCCAGGCTGCTGAGGCAGCGAGAGAAATGGGCGTCCGCAAGTGGGACAGCGCAGGCTCAAAACACCATGGTTCATAAAAATCTTCCCAAATGTGACACATGCAGCAGTTCCTGCGAGTGGATTGACATCATAAATATGTAAGCAGTGGGTGAAAACTTGCTCTTTTCGGAAATTCGTCCATCTCCTCTCAATGCTTGCTACTCTCCTCGCCACCACCCTCCCAGAACTTTGGAACCAGTTTGTCCAAGCCCTACCCGTGATCATGGGCTTAGTGCTCATTGAGGGCCTGCTCTCTGTGGACAACGCGCTCGCTATTGCAGCCATGGCCTCTCATTTGGAGGAAAAGGAGCGCAATAAAGCCATGAACATTGGCTACATCGGCGCATATGGCTTTCGCCTGCTGGCACTGCTTTTTGCTTCTTACATCATTGGGCAGAACTGGATCATGTACATCGGTGCCTTCTATCTCGTCTGGCTCATGTGCGCTCATTTTGCCGGTCAGAAAGGCATCGCCGAAGAGGAAGGTGAGGTCGTCAATGTGCATCACCGCACCTTTGCAGGCACCATCACCATGATCGCTCTCATGGATCTCAGTCTAAGCGTGGATAACGTCGTAGCTGCCATTGCCCTGAGCCCAAAAGAAATCTGGCCCGTCTATGTTGGTGTCACCATCGGCATCATCGCCCTTCGTCTCGTGGCCAGTCTCGCCATCAAAATGATCGCCAAATATCCCGTCTTAGAACACATCGCTTTTGTGCTCATCGGCTACGTCGGATTTTTTCTTTTGGTGGAAATGCGGTTCCATCACTTTTTCGAAGGGCTCGGGCCGACTCTCGTCAAGATCATCAAATTTGGTGGCATTCTGACCATTACCACGGTGGGTATCCTGTGGTCTGAAAAGCCAACGTTGCAAAAGTTCATGAATCCCGTTCTAAGCCTATGTTTACTGCCAATGACGGTGTTTGCTAGTCTTGCTGGAGCTCTTATTTTAGTCATTGTATGGCCCTTCAAAAAGCTCATTTATCTCTTCAAAAAAAGCGCCGTTGGCTGAGTTTCTAGATGGAGATGCTTAAGATGTGTTGAGCATTTCTAATTGTGAAAAACTCGAAATTGTCAGTTGCACCGCCCTCTCGGTGTGGTACGACTTCCGGCTCCCCGCCTCACGCTGGGAAATCCCCCATCTTATTCCGATCCTATGCGAGTCCGTCCGTCAGTTAAAGCCCTTTGCGAACTTTGCCGCGTTATCCGCCGCAAAGGTATCGTGCGCGTCGTCTGCAAGAACCCACGCCATAAGCAGCGCCAGGGCTAATCCACCACATTTTTTCAATCAGCATCTTATCTTATGGCCCGCCTACTTGGAGTTGAAATCCCGAACGAAAAGAAGATCGAATATTCGTTGCCCTATATCTATGGCATCGGTCTTCCCCTTAGCCGCAAAATCTTGGCTCACACCAACATTGATCCAAATATCCGTGCAGGCGAACTGACGGATGACCAGATCACTCTCATCACCCAGACCATTCAGGGGATGAAGATTGTGATGGAAGGTGACCTTCGTCGTGAAATCCAGATGCACATGAAGCGCATCCTCGGGATCAACTGCTATCGCGGTCAGCGTCATCGTCGTGGTCTGCCAGTTCATGGTCAGCGCACACACACCAATGCCCGCACACGCAAAGGTCCACGTAAAACAGTCGGTGCTCAGCGCAATCCTGGTGCCAAGAAGGGCAAGGTCTAATCCCAGCCGCATCACTCAAGGAACTTTATCATTATCAGTATGGCAGACGAAACAACGACACCAGTGGACGCTCCTGAAGCAGCCGCTACCACCCCGGCTCCGGCCGCTCCTGCAGCAGCACCTGCAGCCGACAAACAACCAACTTCCGGTGACCGTGCCGTATCTCAAAGCGTTTGGCTTGAGATCGGTGGTGGTGATGGCACCGAGAACGCCAAGGTCATCAAGGCCAAGGGTTCTAAGAACGTCAGCACCGGTGTGGTTCACGTCCGTGCAACTTTCAATAACACCATGGTCTCCATTACGGATCGCGTCGGAAACGTGATCGGTTGGTCCACCGCTGGTAAGATGGGCTTCCGTGGTTCCCGTAAAGGCACAGCCTACGCCGCTCAAGTGGTCGCTCAAGACGCTTGCCGTCAAGCCATGGGTCATGGCCTTCGTGAAGTTGAAGTCCGCCTCCGTGGTCCAGGCTCAGGCCGTGAGTCTGCTGTCCGTGCGATCCAGGCTCTCGGTGTCGAAGTCACCCTCATCAAGGATGCGACTCCGATCCCACACAATGGCTGCCGTCCGCCCAAAGCCCGTCGCGTCTAATCTACCTGCTGCGTCTAAATCACTCTACCCCCTTTTTAGTTTACCTTTATGGCACGTTACACAGGTCCCCGCGAAAAGATTGCACGCCGCTTCGGCATCGCCCTTTTCGGTCCTTCCAAAGCTCTTGAACTCCGCAACTTCCCACCAGGGCAGCACGGCGTTCGCAATGCACGCCGCAAGGTGTCCGACTACGGTGTCGCTCTGATTGAAAAGCAGAAACTGCGTTTCCAATACGGCGTCCTTGAAAAACAATTCCGCCGTTTCTTCGCTGAAGCTCAACGCCGCAAAGGTGTGACCGGTGAAAACCTCCTCCAAATGCTGGAGCTGCGCCTCGACAACGTCGTTTATCGCATGGGTTTCGCTAACACGCGCTTCGCTTCCCGCCAGCTCGTCAGCCATCGCCACATCACGGTGAATGGTAAAATCGTCAACATCGCCAGCTTCCAAGCCAAGGCAGGTGACGTCATCGGAGTCAAAGACAACCCGAAATCCCAGCAGCTCGTCGGTCGTTTCCTTGAAATGACTCTCGGCAATCCTGTCGGTGACTGGTTGACTGTTGATCGTGACGCGATGAAGGCCACCGTTAATCGTGCGCCAATCCGCGATGAGATCAATCCTATCGCCAACGAGCAGCTCGTCGTCGAACTTTACTCCCGATAGTCTTCCCCTCAGGGATCATTATCCTTTTCGAAGGGACGCTGAAAGGCGTCCCTTCTTCGTATATAGCTCAGAGTCCCATTTTCCGACCATGAACGCCCCCCAACGCATCGAACTCATTGGCACCGACATCGCCATCATCTGGCCAGATAGTGTCGAGCATTACATCCCCTGTGAGCGCCTGCGCGCCTGGTCCCCCAGTGCCGAAAATACCGGCGAGCGAGATTTGCTCGGTCGGCAATATGGTGGCACCGACCAAAAACATTTTCCCGGCGTCATGGTCCGCATGTGGCGACCCATCGGCGGTTACGCCATCCAATTTGAATTCACCGACGGACATAACACCGGCATCTACAGCTACGACTACCTCCACCGTATCGGAGAAGAGGTCATGAAGCCTGTTGTTTAGTCTGTGCCATAACGTAGGTTAGGAATGTCTGGCGGTGAGAAAGAACGAATGCTTGGAAGAGGTCGCCGCCAGCCTTCCCGACTTTCTTTGAAGGCACCGATGCTGCTCAACCTTCGACAACTCCCAACCCAGTCGGGAAATTCGGTCCCGCATGCGGGATGAGTGTCATCCACCCGTTTCTCCGCCGAAAATTCCCAACCTACGCCCGAGTGCATCGCCAGACCGATGTAGGTTGGGAATGGCTGGCGGTGAGCAAGATCGCAAGCACGAGAAATCTTGCAGCCAGTCTTCCTGACTTCCTTCGAAGGTGCGGGATTTACTCGGCCTTCGACGCTCCCAATCCAGTCGGGAAGATCGGCGATAGGAATCATGGGTGATATCCACGCTCTTTTCCGCCGACCATTCCCAACCTACGGCTGCCTAGCACATCATTCCGGCGATGCACCCCCTACGCCCGCCTAGCATATCTTTCTGGCACCGCACACTGATCAAGGGCTCTCTGACAAAATGATTGGATTGTTTAGGTTGCCATTCCTATTTCGAGTCGATAAACATATACCTTGTAGTTTTATCCTGTTTCCGATAATAACCTGAATTGTTAGATATTTATTCTCTTCCATTAAGCCTAAATGGCTTAGTCGCTGAGGCTTTAGTCCGGTCCATTGCATCAATTTGTACTGATATGAACGTGAACAAGTTATCTCCCAATGAAGTGTCTTTTTTCCTGAACGGAAAGTCTGTGACCATCAAAAAAGCGGCACCTGACATGCTGCTCATCGACTATCTGCGCTCTCCTGAGGTGGCGCTGGCCGGGCCAAAGAAGCCCTGCGGCCAGGGCGGCTGCGGCGGCTGCACGGTGATTCTTTCCCACTGGAATGAAGACAAAAAGGCACCTGAGCATCCGAGGGCACGGGTGGGGTGCGCACTGCGGACCCTGAATTCTTGCTTCACACGGCGACTTCCTCCCGTGGTGCGGCTCCGATTGGGACTCCTGAGCCTGAAGCGGCGGTGAAGGCTGGCCAGGCGGCGATTAAAAAAGGTCTGGCAGTGAGTGCTGCGGTGACGGCGGTGCTGGATGCTGGGGCTGCGCCCTGTGTGACTTTGGTGGAAAAGGTGGAGCAGCATCCTTCCGAGCTAGAGCATGACGGCATGAATCCGGTGGCGCACTGCTTAGCCATGAATAATGGCAGTCAGTGCGGGTATTGCAGTGTCGGCTTTGTGATGAACATGTCGGAATTCATCACCAACAACCCGAAGGCGACGAAAAAGGAGATCGAGGATGCTTTTGATGGCAATCTGTGCCGCTGCACGGGCTATCGATCCATCATGACGGGCATGAAGACTTTTGCCTCGGATTGGTCCGCTGCGGATGAGGCCAACCGCATGAAGTGTCTGGCGGATGGTCAGAGTGCCTCGCAGCTCCCTGGCACGGTGGAGATCCCTTTTCCAAAGGCAGCTCGAGGGCGCGCTCAGCCGGTGCAGGCCACGGGTGATCGTCAGGCATGGGTGACTCCTTTATCTCTCGCAGAGTTAGCCAGTCTGATGCAGGCGAATCGCGACAAAACGCTGCGTCTAGTGCATGGCAATACTTCCTTTGGCATCTATACGACGGAGTATCCCACCACGCGGATGTTTGTGGACATCCGCTTGATCCCTGAACTCGGTGGTCGTGCCGTGATCGGTAAGGATGAGCTGGTGATCGGCGCTGGCAATACGTACAATGATCTTCTGGAGCTGACCGGTGCGGAGCTTCAGCGTCGCGGGCCTTCAGCTACGGCGCTGGTGGCCATCCACTACATGGCTAGACGCACGGCGGGCCGGATCGTGCGGAATGCGGCTTCTCTGGGCGGAAATACCATGCTGGTGCTGAAGCACATCGCAGGTAATGAGGACCCGTTCCCATCGGATCTTTTCACCACCCTGGTGGCTGTGGGGGCGGTGATCGAGTATGTCAAGAGGACGTGGCCCTCGTTTTCGGTGGCATAGCGCCCTATCCCTGGCATGCGGTGAAGACTCAGGAACTGATGCGTGGAAAGACGCTGGATCTGGCCTCCATCCCTGAATGGGCGCAGATGCTGGCCAAAGAAACGGCGGCTGAGCTGAAAAAGTCGGCACCTCGGATGCAGGGCCTGCCTTCTGAAGGCTACACGGATGAGTACCGCATCCAGCTCGTGCTGGGCTTCTTTTATAAGGCGGTGGTGAATGCCCTCAGGTCTCAAAAAATCAAAGTCCCCGCCAATGTGGCCTCAAGCGGCGTCATGATGTGGGGGAACTGGCCTGCGAGTGACGGTGTGCAGTCCTATGCGAATCAGGACTGGAAGAAGCCAGTGGCGCAGCCTTACATCAAGACCACGGCGATGCTACAGACCTCTGGGCGCTTGCGCTACACGCATGAGGTGCCGATGCCTGCTCAGACGCTGAATGCGGCCTTTGTACAAAGCCGGCGCGCTTTGGCTACTTGCTGGCTGACGCTCCCAGGCACGGATGTAAAGATAGCCACCACTCGGCTACGAGATCATCTTTCTAAATATGCCGACTCATTTGTGGATCTGATCACTTCTGAGAATATCAAAAAGAGCGGCATGAACATGCAGGGCATGGGCGCAGATCAGCCGCTACTGGCACAGGGGCAGGTGAGCTATGTGGGGCAGGCCATCGCGCTAGTGCTAGCAGAGACAGAACAGGAGGCTCAAAGGATCGCCGATTATGTTTCTGAGCACTGCGTGGCCTACGGTCCCTTTACCTGGCCAGCACCGTGGAATGTTGCTCCCTTTAATCAGGGTGATTGGTTAAAGCCCGTGCTGACGCTGGATGAGGCCATCAGCCTGAATAGTGTTTACCCAGACACACCGAGCGCGGCAGTGTTCCTTTCCCACATCTGGAAGATCATTCGTCCCGGCAGCCGCTTTGACTGGACGCGTGAGAAAGATCCATTGGACCGGTCTTCGAGCCGTCGATCCGTCGTGCTAGATGGCGTGCCATGCTTAGTCGTCGAGAATACGCAGACCAATGGTGGCCAAGCCCATTTTTACATGGAGCCTCAGGCCTGTATCGTGCTGCCAGAGGATGAGGGACACTTTACCGTGAGACCCTCTACCCAGAGCCCAGCAGCCATCCACCAGACCACGGCGATGGCGCTCGGCTTGCAGTACAATCATATCAATGTGGACATCCCACCCGTGGGTGGCGGTTTTGGTGGGAAGACGGAGCAGACACGCTTTGTCGCAGGACCGGCAGCCATTGCTGCGCAGGCCACGAAGCGCCCCATCAGGCTCGTCGTGCCGCGTGATACGGACACGGGGCTCATCGGCAAACGCCACGCTTACTACGGTCAGTACCAGATCGCCGTGGATGAGGGAAAACTCAATCCTGCGGACAAAGGTCGTATTTTAGGCTTCCAAACCAAGATGTGGGGAGATGGTGGCGCGTTTTATGACTGCTCCTTCGTCGTCTCAAACTGCATCCAGCTGCGCACAGACAATGCCTACAAAGTGCCGAACTTTGAAAGCCAGATCGACGTCTGCCGCACCAATACAGCCCCCAGCACCGCCTTCCGCTCCTTTGGCGATGTACAGTGCAAAAATATCATCGAAAACGCCGTGGATGACGCTGCCTACGCCATCGGTATGTTGCCCGAAGATCTGCGTGAAAAGAACCTCTATGATCGTGGCGACGTGACCCCCTTTGGCCAAGCGCTGTCCTATTGCTACATCAAGCAAGTGTGGGCGTATTTGAAGGAAAAATCAGACTACGCCAAGAAGCGAAAGTCGGTGGATGATTACAACCGAAAGAACAAATGGCGGAAGCAGGGCCTGGCCATGATGCCGGTGAAATATGGCTCAGGTTACAATCTCAAGCTTCTAGAGCAGGCCGCTGCCTACGTCGTGGTGAATCAAGCGGACGGCTCCCTCGTGGTGCATCAGGGCGGGGTCGAGATCGGTCAGGGACTGGCCACCCAGGTGCTGCAAGTGGCTGCCTACGTCATGAATGTGCCCATGAGCCTGATCACCGTGCGCGGCGTGCAGACTCAGATCATCCCGAACCCGACCAGCACCGGAGCCTCCGCAGGCACGCCCTATAGCTGTGAGGCAGTCAAACAGACCTGTCAGGTGCTACGCGCCCGTCTCATGGAATTTGGCTATGAGATGCTCAAGAGCCAGGGGAATGACTGGTGTGCGAAACAGGGAATCGACTTCTGGAATCGTGGTGAGGAAGGCTGGTCAGCCCCTGTATCCCAAGGCAGCACTGTGATCGTCTGGCAAAAGCTCATCAATCTAGCCTACTCCAATCGGGTGAACCTGATGGCCACCTTCTCCACCAAGATCGAAGGCGGCACCACTCAGGTGCCTGCGATGACCTTTAAGCCACAAGACCAGCAGCCTGATCTGCCCGGTGTCGTACAGAACCCCAATATCCCCCTCGGTGGTGGCGTGGACTCCTTTGTCGGCTTCACCTACTCGGCAGCGCTCTCCGTCGTCGAGGTGGACATCCTCACTGGCGAGGTGAAAATCCTCAGCTCAGACCTCGTCTATGACATGGGCTGGAGCATGAATCCAGCCATCGACATCGGCCAGGTCGAGGGAGCCTTCATTCAGGGAGTCGGCTATCTGCTGACCGAAAAACTCGTCTTTGAACCCCAGGGCGCAGAGGAAGAAGGCCGGCTAAATACCACCAACACCTGGCGCTATAAAATCCCCGCCATCACCGAGATACCGCTAAATCTCAACGTGCATCTCTTCCCCCGAGATCTGGCCGCAGACGTGCCAGATGAAACCAATGACATCTTTTCCGCCAAAGAAGTTGGTGAGCCGCCGCTCGTGCTGGCAAACACGGTCTTCCTCGCTGTAAAGGCAGCCATCCGCGCCTCCCGTGTCGAGCGTGGGCTTGATGGTCTCTTCCGCTTTGATGCCCCCGCCACCGTGCAAGAGGTGCGCAGCGTCTGTGAGGTCTCCATCAAAGACCTCGCCTGAAAACTCTCCCCCCACTCGAAAAAACAAGAACCCATGAAAGCATACACCAAAACTCCCGGTGCTCTCGCACTGCTCCTCGCCAGCCTTGCTGGCATCTCCATGCCTGCGCAAGCGCAGCTAGCCAAGCCTGCGATCAAGCTCACCGCCGCCCAGTCACTGCAAAAACTGCGCTCCCTGAAATATGAAGGCCTAGGCTTCCCAGACTTCGGCTTCATGGTGCAGCCTTCGGAGTATCATCAGAAATGGTCTAGCCAGCCCATTTTCAAACTGAAGACCGATTTCCCGAAAAAGCTGCCATCTAAGCAACCCGCCTTCCTCGATATCGACTTCCAAAAAGACCCTCTCAAATACATCGAAGCCGTGCGTGCTTATGCTTTTGAAGGAAACGTCATCGGCAACAACGACCCCAAAGTGCCCAATGACGGCACCTCTGGCGATAACTGGAATCCCCATCTCAATAAGTCCGCCCA
>JAPLUM010000441.1 GCA_026397605.1 Verrucomicrobiota bacterium
AACGGCGTCGAGACCTCACCCGTGAAGCGCGGAGTGTGGATGCTGGAAAAACTCTTCGGCACACCTCCCAGCCCGCCGCCGCCGGATGTGCCGCCGATCGAGCCCGACATTCGTGGTGCCACGACCATCCGGCAGCAGTTGGAAAAACACCGCAACGTGCAAGCCTGCGCCGACTGCCACGCCAAGATCGATCCCCTCGGGTATACCCTCGAAGCCTACGATCCCATCGGCCGGTTCCGCAGCACTTACCCGAACGGAGCCGCCATCGACACCACCGGCGAGTATCGCGGCCAGCCAGTCAGCAGTCCTGCCGACGTCCGCGCCTACCTCGTGCAGCACCCAGATCTCCTCGCGCACAACCTCGCCCATCGACTCCTCACCTACGCCCTCGGCCGCCCGCTCGGTTTCGCCGACCAGCCCGCCCTCCGGAGACTGCAAACCGACTGGAAAGCGAAAGGCCACACCCTCCGCGAACTTATCCACCTCATCACCACCAGCGAGCTAATGCGTCAGCCGTGATGCTTGCCTCACCTTCATGATGAAACACACACTCACCCTCCTAACCGCGCTGCTGCTGGCTCCGCTGGCCGCGTTGCCTGCCGAGGAGAAGCCTTTGAGCGCGTGGCAAAATCTCGTCCGCACCGAAACTTGGACTGAGCAATGGCCGGATGCCTCCGGCAAAATCGAAACGCGCAACGTCACTGCCGAAGTGTGGACTCAGGCCACACAAGCGACGCTCGACGTACAAGGAACGCTCCACATTCCGGCGCGAGATAAGCCCTATTACCTCGACGGTCCCATCGTCCTGAAGTCGGGTCAGAAACTCACCGCAGATGCGACCGCCGAGATCCGCCTCAAACCCGGCTGCAACACCTGCATGGTGCGCAACGAGCATGTCGTCACCTTGAACACATAGCCTGTGCCCGCCGATTTGCCGTTTGATACGAACATCACCATCGAAGGTGGCATTTGGACGACGCTGGCCGTGTCCCGAGCTGAATCCAATGGCAATTTGCGCGGCCATTCAGCGAAGCAGAATCCTGCCTTCGGCACGCACGGCGTCATCCTTTTGCAAAACGTGCGTCGCGTCTCGGTGAAGAACGTCACCATTCGCCAGAGTCGGCCCTTCGGCGTGCATCTGGCGAATGCGCATGAGTTCAGCATCGAGAACATCACGCTTCAAGACCACCGCCGCGACGGCGTGCATGTGAATGGTCCTTCAAGCGATGGCGTCATTCGTGGCGTGCGCGGCGATTCGCACGATGACAACGTGGCGCTGAATGCCTGGGAATGGAAAAACTACGCACCCAGCTACGGCCCCATCGAGCGCATCGTCATCGAAGACGTCACCGGAGCGCCCGAAGGTGTGCCAGCCGCCAACTCCATCCGCATCCTTCCCGGCGTAAAGCGCTTCGACAATGGAACCACGCTGGACTGCCCCATCAGCGACATCACGCTGCGCCGCATCACCGACATTCGTGAGTTCAAGCTCTATGACCAGCCGAACCTCGAACTCGGTCGCGACAACGATTTCAGCATCGGCGTCGGCGCGCTCAAAAAGCTCCATTTTGAAGACCTCACCTTCAATCACCCCGGCAAGATCGAAGTCCACGCCAACACCGACGGCCTCACCATTCAAAACGTGCGTGTGAATCATCCCATCGCCTCCGACTGGCACCTGGTCACCATCGGCCCGAAATCAATGACCTACAAGGGAGCACCCGGCACCGATCCCGCCAAATGGACCGAAATCTTCTCCCCCGACCTCGACTGCACCGTTCGCAACGTCAGCATCACCGGCGTCCGCAGCCGCGATTCGCAGACCGATTTGCCCATCGAGCAAGTCGTCCACGTCATTGAGCAAAAGCTCAACCCCGATTACCCGAGGACCACGCCGAAAGGCGGCACAGGGAAGAGCATTTGGATTCAGTAGCTCAATGGCACACTCGTCATGAAAACTAGCAGCCATCTTCTTCAGCTTCGAACAGCCAGCGCCGATGGTGAGACTGACGATGTCTTTTTCGAGAACCATTTTCATACTGCTAAGCTAGCACATAATTGTGTGTGCAAGCACCACCCCCATTTTACTACCATGAACACTCACACACGTCGCAACTTCCTCCACAGCTTCACCGGCACCGCGCTCGCTTCTCTGCTGCATCGCGATGCCAGCGCGGCGGCGAATCCTCTAGCGCCTAGGGCGGGGCATCATCCCGCCAAGGCCAACGAGCAGATGAAGGTGGAGTAGGCTCATTTTTGAGCAGCAGTCTATTTCCGCCGCTTGCTCATGCGGTAGTGCTGTTTACGGTCTGCTGCCCATGTCCGACTCTTTTGTACATCTTCACTTGCACTCCGAATACTCGCTCCTCGACGGCGCGGTACGTCTGGACGATCTCGTGAAGCGGGCAGGAAAACTGGGGATGCCTGCGGTAGCGGTCACAGACCATGGCAATCTTTATGGTGGGATCGACTTTTACATGGCGGCGAAGAAGGCCAAAATTAAGTCCATTTTAGGCTGCGAGGTGAATCTGGCCGTTGGCTCCATGCTTGAGCAAAAGGATGTGCAGGGGCGAAAAAGGGAGTCGCATCTAACGCTCCTGGCCTCTAGCAATGAGGGCTACGAAAATCTCTCGCGGATCGTCACCGAAGCACACCTTTTCGGTAACTGGGACGTGCCGCGCATTGATAAAGATCTGCTGCGTAAACACAGCAAGGGGCTGATCTGTCTGAGCGGCTGCCTCAAAGGTGAAATTAACGAGCTGTTGCTGACCGATCGGAAAGACGAGGCTGAGAAGAGTCTGCAAGAGTTTCGAGATATTTTTGGCCCTGAAAATTTCTTTTTGGAACTGATGGACCATGGCATGGAACAGCAGCGTGTGGTCACCCGCCAGATGCTGGAGTGGGCGCCAAAGTATGGGCTAAAGACGGTGGCAACCAATGACGTGCATTTCATGGATCGGGATGACCATGAGAGTCATGACATCATGATCTGCATCGGTGGCGGTGCGAACGTGCATGTCATGAATCGTGTCACCTACTCGCCGGAAGTTTATTTTAAGACCGCCGAAGAAATGCGGGCACTTTTCCGCGAGATCCCCGAGGCCTGTGATAACACGCTGGAGATCGCAGAGCGTTGCAATATCGACATCCGACTGGACTCGACCAGCATTGATCGCTATCCGCAATACAAGCCGCCAGGCGGTGAAGATCGGAATGAGTATCTGCGGCACCTTTGTGAAGAAGGGCTGATTCGCCGCTATGGTCGTGACCGCGCTCTGAATGATGAGGCTCTGCGCAAGCGCATGGATTATGAGCTTGCCTTGCTAGCGGAAAAGAACTTCACCAGTTATTTCCTCATCGTTTGGGATTTCATCAATTGGGCGCGTGAAAACGGCATCCCTGTCGGACCTGGTCGTGGATCGGCTGCCGGTTCTGTGGTGGCCTATGTGCTTGGTATTACGGACATCGACCCGTTGCGCTTCGAACTGGTCTTTGAGCGTTTCTTGAATCCTGAGCGCGTTAGCCCACCGGATATTGACATCGACTTTTGCCAAACTCGACGCGGTGAGGTGATCGAATACGTGCGGCAGAAATACGGCGACTTGAGCGTCAGTCACATCATCACCTTTGGCACCATGGGTGCAAAGTCGGTGGTGCGCGATGTCGGTCGCGTTCTGGGCTGGAGTTATGGGGATGCGGATCGCCTTTCCAAGATGATCCCGACCGAGCTCAACATCACTTTGGCTGGTGAGGATAAGGTGGATAAGGCCACTGGGAAAAAAGTTCATATTGATGGGGCTATCGATAAAAACCCTGACCTCAAAAAATACATTGAGGAGGACAGCAATGCGCAGGAACTCTGGAAGCATGCGCTATTTTTAGAAGGCATCACGCGTGGCACCGGCATTCATGCGGCGGGTGTCGTCATCGGGGATCGACCGCTTTATGATTTTATTGCGCTGACACGTGGGAACGAAGGGGAAATTGTCTCCCAGTTTGCCATGAAGCCGCTCACTGAGTTGGGCATGTTGAAGATGGACTTCTTGGGCCTGAAAACGCTCACCGTGATTCATGAGGCTGAGCAGTGGGTGCAGAAGCGTGTGCCGGGCTTTAATACCGGTGATATGCCGCTCGATGATGTCAAAACCTTCGACATGCTACAAAAGGGCGAAACGGTCGCTGTGTTTCAGATGGAATCTGGTGGCATGGTCAATACCTGCAAGCAGCTAGGCCCGGATAAGATCGAAGAAATCATCGCTATCTTGGCCCTGTATCGACCAGGGCCGATGCAGTTCATTCCTGATTTCATTGCCCGTAAAAAAGGCCTGGAGCAGGTGGAGTATCCGCATCCTTTGCTGGAAAAAATCGCCAAAGAAACCTATGGGATCTTGGTTTATCAGGAGCAGGTACAGCAGGCGGCTAACGTGCTGGCGGGCTTCAGTCTTGGACAGGCTGACTTACTCCGCCGCGCCATGGGTAAGAAGGACTTGGCAGAGATGGCACGGCAACGTATCGCCTTTGTGGAAGGTTGTAAGACGACCAATGACATCGGTGACAAGCAGGCCAACGCCGTCTTCGACTTGCTGGAAAAATTTGCCCAATACGGTTTCAATAAATCTCACTCCGCTGCGTATGGGATCGTCACTTATCGTACCGCTTATTTAAAAGCGAACTTCCCTGTGGAGTTCATGTCTGGCGTGTTGAGCCTGGAAATCAGTAATACCGACAAGATTGCCAATTTTGTGAGCGAATGTCAGCGCATGGGCATTGTCATTTTGCCGCCGGACATCAATCGCTCCCTGTTGAAATTTTCTCCTGAACGCACGGCGAAAAAGACACGTCAAAACACTGAGTCCGGGGATGAAGGCCGAGCTCTGGCAGAAGACGAGCCGAATGCGATTCGGTATGGCCTGAGTGCCATTAAAAACGTCGGTGAAGGTGCCATGGCAGCTGCTATCGAAGAGCGCACAAAGAGTGGTCCCTTTAAGTCGCTAGAGGACTTCGCTGCGCGCATGGACTCGCGTTCGGTGAATAAGAAAATGCTGGAAGCGCTGGTGAAGTCGGGTGCCTTTGATTTCACCAAGCAGGATCGCGCGGCGATGTTTGCTAAATTGGAGCAAGTGCTGGCCTCTGCCGCCTCCATGCAGAAGGATAAGAAAGCAGGACAGGGAGGGCTTTTTGACGACTTCGCCATGGCTCCACCCAAGAAAGCTACAGCTGAGGCAAGAGTGGAGCCCTGGACCATGGATGAGGTCCTTGGCTTTGAAAAAGAGCTGCTCGGGTTCTACGTGAGCGGGCATCCGCTGGATAATTTCAGAGGCCACTTTGACTCCTCGAAAATCACAAAAATTGTGGCTTTGGATGAGGTGGATGTCAGCGCAAAGCCGCAAACTGTTTTCATCGTAGGCATCATCAATACGATGGAGGTCAAATACTCGAAGAAGGACAATCGCCCCTTTGCCACCTTCACCTTTGAAGATTTCACGGCTCAGATCGAGATGATGGCCTGGAGTGAGGAGTATGAGAAGTTCAAAGAGATCTTAAAAGTCGGAAGTGTGCTCGGCCTCCGCTGCCGCTGCATGAAGGATCAGCGCACCGAGGGGAATCGACTGACTCTGAGTGATGCCAAAGAACTCAGTCCAAAAAAAGCCCGTGATCCGAACTCAGCTACGACGGTGGCCGTGAAACCTGTGCTGCCGCCTGCCCCACCGAAACCATTACTGCTGCGTCTGGACTGTCGCCGTCATAGTCAGATAGATCTGGATCGCATCCACGAAGTGCTCACTCAGCATCCTGGTGATCTGCCGGTGCTTTTCTCAAATTACGCCGCAGCATGCAGACGCTCTAATTCACTGATCAAAACACTGTAACGGTTCTCTAAGCGCGGCTCGGCAAGAATTTGCTGCAGGTGCTCAGGCTCCCTCACGAAGTGATAGGATAGGATGTCGCAGGCACGATCTGCACATTTCATTTCAGCGACAGCTCGACGTAGTGCGTTCATGGAATCGCCCGTTTCAGGCGTGGACAGTGGGAGTAGCTCCATGGCTCGAGACTTTAATGCATCCAGTTCTAGCTCGGAAGAGTCAGTCAAAGTAGGGATCTCCTCAATCGTGGCGATCCGGAAAGGTTCCTGCTGCTTCCATCCTGTGAAGCCAATGCGGGAAATGCCGTAGAGCATGACGTGAGAGGTGCCATCTTCCAGTTTTTTGCAGGCGCGGACCAAGCCTGCGGTGCTGACGGGCAGGAGTTGACCATTGGAAGTGGTGCCCACGCAAAACATGCGACTGGTCGTCAATGCATGCTCCAGCATGTCCCGATAGCGCTGCTCAAAAATGTAGAGCGGCAAAAAGCAGCCTGGCAACAAATAGCAGTCTTCGAGTACGATCATTCCGATCGTATCTGGCAAGTTAATGCTGGATTGAGATGTGGGGGATTCCATAGGCAATACAG
>JAPLUM010000494.1 GCA_026397605.1 Verrucomicrobiota bacterium
ATTCGGTGTCGCGGGGCACTCACGGTTCCTGTGGGCTGCTGACGCCGAAGTTCATCCGCTGATGCAGCGCGATAAGTGGAAACTGGAAGACCCCGCCGCATGGGAATGGCAGGGCGATGGCAAGGCCACGACGCTGGTGCTGAAGAAGCCATCGGGCTATAAACCAAAGGTTCGTCGCCCATTCAATTTGGCGTGGTTCGGTGGAGCTGAGTGGGACTCATTCACGCTGACCTGTGAGGCGCGGCTGGATGTGTTCAGCAAAGGCAACAACGACCTTTGCATCGCCTTTGCGGGTCGCGGCGAATCCGAGTTCTACTACGCTCATCTGGGTGAATCCGCGGACGCCGTGCATCTTCATTTGCATGTGGTCAATCAGGCCGACCGCAAAGCCATCACCACGACTCGTGCGAAGACTCTGCCCTGGCAGCCGAATCACTGGCATCAGATCAAACTGGTGCGCGATGCCTCAACAGGCAGCATCAAGGTCTGGTTTGATGATCAACTCGTGATCGAAGCCACTGACAAGACCTTTGGCAAAGGACGCATCGGTCTCGGTTCCTTTGATGATCTTGGCGCGTTTCGGAACCTCTGCGTCATGAGCAACGGCGAGGACGCCGTTGTTCCTTTAACCAAACCAGTCAGCTAAGAAGCTGTCTCTTCAATTTTCCTGCCAATCATCTTCCTGCCTTTATGCTGATCATCCGCTCCATCGTCCTTGGCTTGATTTGCATGATCATCGGGTCATCTGCCTTCGCGCAGGTCCAACCCAAGTTCCGCTACCTCACTGATGGCGCTGCGTTGACCTCTGGCGAATCCGTCAAAGGCCCATCGCGTGTTCTTGATCTCAAAGGTCGCAAGGGCATCCATCCGCAGAGCATTCATTCGGTCATCAAGCTCGGAGCGCACAACTTGAATGACCCGAAAGGCACGGTGGTGCTATGGTTCTTTGCGTTGGAGGATCTGGGGGCCAGTTTCATCGCGGATCACATGAAGATGGATAATCCGCACATGGCGACCTATGCGTTTCTGAGTGATTTCGAGACGCCGCGTGATGTTGCTGAGGCGAACTTCAGCTTTGAATGGAATCGCTTCAATGAGTTCCGCGCCAAGTTCTTCAAAGGCACGGTGTATCCGCGTCTCGGCTTCGATGCGCCGCAGAAGGCATGGGTGCAGGCGGTGCCTTTTAACTACTTCCAGAAGCATCGCTGGTATCAGCTCGCGGTGACGTGGGATGATGCGGCCAAGAGCGCTATGCTTTATGTGAATGGCATCCTCATCGGCACCAGCGACCGGTTTAACAAGGACTTCAAACGCGACATCGTCAGCGACACACTCTATGCCGGCAGCCCTGCGCTTTGTCATGGCGAAGTGGCTTTGTATGAGCCGGTGCTCACGGGAGCGGAACTGCACAAGCTGTATCGTGATGGAGCGCCCGACTTTGATCCCGCCATCGAGAAGGAACTGAAGCATCGCTTTGCAGGCACGGACTTGGAGGCGTTTACCTTCAAGCCGGATGACAAATGGACGAAGCAGTTCGACTGCGATTTCCAAAAGCCAACCGAGCAGATCAAAGACTGGTATATCCAGGGCTGGGCCGAGTCGATCAAACCGGAAGGCAGCAAGGAAGGCTTGCTCATCGAGACACCCGACATTCCGTATGGCTGGGATGCGTATCCGAAGCAGGTCTATATCTGGAGCGAGAAGACCTTCGAAGGGAACATCTACGTCGAGTTCGAATGGAAGTCGCAGAAGCCAAGCGGACTCGCGCTGCTCATGATCCACGCCTCCGGCATGGGCCGCGAGGACTTCATGGCCGACTATCCGCGCAAGACCTCCGGCCTCATGGAAACTGTGCACGGCCAGAACGTGCGCAACTACCACTGGGAGTTCTACCGCGAGATGAACGACGTTCGCAACGACGTCGGCACCGCCTTCAGTCGGAAGAACCCTTTTGCGTATCGAATCGGCTTCGGAAGCTCACCAGCACCCTTTGCCAATGACGTATGTCACAAAGCTCAGATCGTTCAGCAGGACGTCAATATCCGCGGTGCCATCGATGGAAAAATCCTCCTGGAGATCGACGACTTCCCAGACCTGAGATTCCTGATTCTTCAATTTTCCTACCACTAATTTTCCTACCTCAACTTCTCATGAATCGCCGCCACTTCATCCACCAAGCCACCGCCGCGACATTGCTCGCTCCGCAGGTCTTTGCCGCAAGCGAATCCCTAGCAAAACACTGGCCTGCGAGCATCGTCTCCTCACCCGATGTCCCTTTGCCAGAGGGGAAGCGTGAGCCATTCCGCTGGAAGACTGCGGCCATCGGAGCCACGCCGATGGTGCTGTCGTGGCCAGATCTTCCTGCGGATGCCCAGCCCACGGCGATGCGCATCACCGTGGGGCTCGATGTTCGGGATGAGAAGCTGATCGAGGCTTACCTGCCGAAGTCGGGGCGTGTGCTGGGCACCTTCGATGTGCGCTTTGGGTGCATCTTCCAAGTGTTCTCCATCCCGCTCGCGGCAGCCGCTGCCGCAGATATCCGACGCGAGGGCGTGGCGCTGCGGCTCACGAAAGGTGCGGAGTTGCGTGTCTTCACCGCTGGCGAATTCCTGCCTCCCGTGCTCCAGCCTCACTTGCTCGTGCCTGGCATCGCCGATTCAATGACCGAATACTATGCACGCATGGACACGCTGGCCTGTGTGCAGGCCTTCAGTTGGCAGGAAGGCTGCGTGCTCGATGGCTTGCTCGATCTCGCCGCGCAGCCCGCTCATGTGACACTGAAGGATGCGGCTCGCCGACATTTTGAGCGTTTCATCATTGATGGAAAACTGATCTATGAAAACGCCACCAGTGTGCCAAGCGACGGCCGCCTCTACGGTATCGAAGGCGCGCTGCCGTATGCCGCTCTGGCCAAACTGGAGCCGAGCCATCCGCTGCTCGACTATGCCGTGACATCGCTGCTCAAGCGCAAAGACGTCGAAGGTAGCATTCAGGACGGCCAGCATACTTCCAGCGAGGGAGCTTATACTGTGGGGTATCCGCTCGCGGTCATTGCGAGTCAGCGCAAAGACGCCGCGCTCGAACAAGTCGCACTCACTCAACTCAGCGTCCGTCAGACACGGCTTTTTGATGGGAAAATGTTTTGGCGCACCAGCGAGCCAAAGGACGGCGTCATTAAAAAGGGCAATCGTGCCTGGGCACGCGGCTTCGCGTGGCAGTTCCTCGGCTATGCCCGCACCCTGCGTGAACTGAGGCATCGCAGCGATCTCGCGCCGCACATTGCAGCCTTTCAGGCGATGGCTGCCTGGGTTTTGCCGTATCAGCGCCCGGACGGTCTCTGGAGCGTGTTTCTCGATAAACCCGAACTCACGCCCGACACGAGCGGCAGCGCAGGTATCGCCGCTGCCCTCGCGATCGGAGCCCAGCATGGCTGGCTCGATGCCAATATGAAAACCGCCGCTGCGAAAACACTCGCAGGACTCAAACTCCACCTCACACCCGACGGCTTGCTCGGTGGCGTCAGCCAGGCCAACAAAAGCGGCGAAGACCTCCAGCGAGGAACTTATCGCGTCATTTACCAGATGGGCATGAGCCTCATGGCGCAACTCATCGCAGCATTAAATCAAGAGTGAAATTGATGTCCAAGTTCGATGACTTGCGACCTTTAGACAGACTAGCCCCGCTATCCACACCGCAACCATGACCGCTCGAATCCTCAGCCTCCTTTTACTCGCCCTCAATGCACAAGCGGTCGAGAGCACCATCACCGACAGCACGGGCCAAAAGGCTATCATCTACACCCCGACGGACAAGCCAGTGGAAGGCAAGACCTACTGGCTGGCGATTGGGATCAATAGCCTGAGCTCCGATGGCAAGAGCGCTGCTGGTCTCGACAAGTGGGCGACGGGGAATGTGATCGCGATGGGGCCGAGATTTCTAAAGGCACAGGGCGACGAGGCGAAGAAGGACGAGCCGAAGACCGATGCACCGAAGGCGGAGGCTCCAAAAGCGAACGAAGCCAAGCCAAGCGAACCCAAACAAGACGCGCCAAAGGCCGATGAAGCCAAGGCAGAACCTGCACCGCTGACTGCGGAAGACCGACTGAAGAATCTCATCGTTGAAGTCGGCAAGACTTGGAAAGTGCATCCAAAGGTGTTCCTGCATGGCTTCTCGGAGGGAGCGCAGTTGGCGCATCAGTTTGCGATGAAGTATCACGAGTTGGTGGCGGGAGTTTCCATTGCTTCGGAAGGCTCATGGAACACCAACGGCTTTGGCGAGATCAATCCGGCGGCCAGTAATGTGCCGTTTGCGGTTTCGTGCGGCGAGTATGATCGCGACAAGCCGAACAAGGCTTCGCCAATGGGTCGTCTGGAGTGGATGCAGGCGTTTGCGAAGACCTTGAAGGAAGCGCACTTCGATGTGGAAGCCCGCAAGATCCCCAACGCAGGCCACAAGATCACTGCCGACACGATGGCACTGGCGAGAGCCTGTTTTGAACGCGCACGAGTGGTAAACTTCAGCCCCACCGTTCTGCTGGCCTGCGATTTCAATGCGACGAACCCATTGTGGTCAGTCGGTGGTGAGCCCAAGGGCAAAGCGACCACGGCTCATGCGACTTGGGATGCGGACATCGGCGTGATTGAAAAACAAGGCACATCCGAGCGAACAGGGGCGCTGCGTTTGCGCGTGAATAGCGCTGCGAAAACTGAGGGCTGGAGCGGCACACTGCGCACGGGTCTGTTACCCGTGAGTTGCCCAGAAAAGGACCTTAGCAAGCTCACCTTCGCCTTTGATCTCAGCACCACGAGTGCGCGGACCGTGCGTGTCATCATCGAGTCTTACAATGCCAAGCACGAGCGCACCGGCGGACGTGAAGGCTTCATTTATCCAGCCGCTCCCGAAGACTATCAGCGCCACGTGCTCGACCTCGGCGCGATGAAACCCGCAGGCGCAGGTGAGTTCAATGCAGGCGACCCGCTCGTGCAGATCAGCCTCACCATCAGCGATGACCTCGGCTGGGCCACGGGTGCGTTTCATCAACTACGTCTCGACAACCTCAGCTACGCCGCACCTGCGCTTTATGTGAGCCCGACTGGCAAAGACTCCACCGGACGCGGCACCGCCGACAAGCCGCTCGCCACGATCAACAAGGCCCTCGAACTCGCTCAGTCTGGCGACATTATCCTGCTAATGGACGGCACCTTTGTGCGCAAGAACGAAGTCGCCAAGTTTGTCCGCGCAGGTTCACCTGCGGCGTGGATCACGGTGAAAAATCATCCAGGCCAGAAGCCGGTGCTCACCAGTCCTTTTTGGAACCTCGTGAAGATCGGTAAGGGTGTTCCGGGCAAACCTTCGAAGGATGCAGCACTGGCTTACCTTGAGCTACGCGGACTTGAAGTGCGTGGCGTGGGTGAAGAAGTGGAGGCCAAATACAAAGCCGATGTCGGCAAGCCCAAGCCTTCCACCAATGGCAACGGCATTGGCATTGACGGACGATTGGAGACCAACAAGCCGCATCACATCCGCATCGCCGACAACGTCGTCACGCAGTGCCCCGGCGGCGGCATCAGCGTCATTCATGCGGACTACGTGCAGGTGGAAAACAACATCGCCCACAACAACTGCCACTGGATGATCTATGCTGGCTCCGGCATCAGTATCTACCAGCCTTTCAACTTCGACCTCAGCACCGGCGGCCACAAGATGCTCGTGCGCAACAACGTGGCGCATAGCAACTACTGCACTCAGCCATGGATCGTCACCGGTAAGCCATCCGACGGCAATGGCATCATCGTCGATGATACGCAGAACCATCAGAACAAATCCACCAACGGCGTGTATCACGGCGGCCTGCTCATCCAGGGTAATCTCAGCTACAACAACGGTGGCAGCGGCATGCACAGTTACGCCAGCGACCACATCGACTTCATCAACAACACCAGCGCCAACAACAGCACCATCAACGACTACGGCCAGCTCAGCGTCACCGCCTGCGGCCACGTCCGCGTGCTCAACAACATCCTCGTCGCCTCCAAGAACACGCCCCTCAACCGTGTGAACGGCGACTTCCATGACGTGCTCCTCTCCCACAACCTCTTCTTCGGCGAGACCAAAGACATCATCCCCGGCAACAACGCCATCACCGCCGATCCACTCTTCAAAGATGCGGTGAAAGGCGACTTCCATCTGACCGACAAGAGTCCAGCTAGAAACGCGGGCGGCGCCTGGGAGATCGCGCCATTGATGGACAGTGAAGGCAAGGCGAGGTCAATGGGTGTTTTAAGTTTGGGTGCTTTGGCTTATTGAATGGGTGAATCGGACCGCAGCCTTAGCACATTCACACAGCCATTAGCGCCGCAAAATTAGGCAAGCGAAGCTTACTCTTTGGCCTTTTCTAAAGCTTCGCTAAGGCGGTATTCGAGTTCGGCGATTTTGTAGCCGTCTTCGCGGGCTTTTTTGCGGGATTCGGCTTCGACGAGATTGAGCTTGGCTTCCAGTTCGGTGATGCGTTTATCTTCACTGGCTGGTGCCGTACGACCTAGCGACACGGGTTTATCTGGCAGGACGCCGACGGCACTCATGAACTCTTTTTGCACCAGAGCTGCTTTGGCCTCAGAAGAGGCGAGCTGACGCTGGAGATTAGTGATTCGCGTCTCTGACTGCTGACGATAGGATTCCAGTGTTTCGACGGCTTGTGAGATCTGACTTTCAGCGGTCTCGACGGTGATCGCATTGGCTTTCACGGTCTGGTCCAGACGGGTGATTTCGGCCTGCTGTTCGCGCTCCCGCTGCTCGGCCTGTTGGCGATGCTGTGTGAGATCGCGGTGGGACTGATCCAGCCGTTGTTGGAAATCGTCTGCACGTTTGTTGGACACGACCACGGTCTGCTCCATGGCACTGAGTCGGCCGCGCTCTGAAGTCAGGGCAGCCTCCAGATCACCAATGCGGGCACGCGTCGGCTCTAACTGCGCGGCTACTTCACGAGTGGATGCCAGTTCGCCTACGAGTGTGTCGATCCTGCGTGCCGATTCTTCTTCACGGCGCTGGGAAGCTTCACGCAGGAGTTCGTGGCGTTCTTCGAGGACTTGATAGTCAGCGCTGCCTTTAGCCACTTGCTGCTTCAGAGCCGTGGCCTCAGCCTCAGCAGCGTCAGCCAGAGACTTCACTTTCTGGGCATGAGCCTTCTCCTGCTCCGCTTTTTGAGCAGCTGTTTCTTCGGCTAAACGTTTGCTTTTTTTCTCCTGCAAAAACCAAGCGACACCCGCGCCTAGGCTCAAAAGCAGGGTTAGCAGAATCCAATGCTCCATGGCTAAAGGAGCAAAACCGATCACGATGGGAAGCGAGGCGGCGAAGTACATGCCGCCGAATCAACCTGAAATCGGGCCGTCTGTCGAGGACGGATACGAATCTCAGGCTGATTTAGGCCTGGCGTTGTTAGTTGACGGCAGGACTGAAGACGACGGCGTGCTGGTCATACGAGGCCTTTGCACCGGCGATTCTTGCCACATAATCAATGGCCTGGGTCAAGGGCACGTCCGTCAGTGTCAGTGACAGTGTCTTCGTCTTCAGGGTCTGATCAGCGACGATAAAATTCGGCACGATTTTTCCCTGACTGGCATTTTTGGACAACATGCGTAGTCCATCCAATGCCTCTTCGACTGTGACATCCGCGAACTCGATTTTGGTTATCTTGACTCCTTCATACTTCTTTTTGAGCGAGCTCCCTGTCGCATTCAGTTTTGCACGCACATCCAAAAGAAGGATGCGAGTTTCCTGATGCTTGGGGGCCTGCTGCTCGACCATGCTAAGTAGCTGATGCGCCTGTTCGAGATCACCTTTGTAATAGGCCGCGCGGCCCATCTGAAAGAGATTTTCGATGTCATCTGCAGCTCTAACGACTCCTGAACCTGCGCCCATCACAAGGATGAACGCCAAACGAACTCCGATACGATTAAGATACGGTTTCATAGTTGGGGGGGATTTGTCGGGGTTGGTTATCCGACAGTTAAATTCCACCAAAAAGCAGAGTGAATGACAAGATCAATTTCTTGACGGCAGATCTTTTTAACCTGGATTAAATCGGCAGCTCCTCTGGCCAATCGATCTGAGTCTCTCCATGCATGACCTCACCAAGGACCGGCACATCCAGATATTTCTCGAGAACCATTCGATTTG
>JAPLUM010000212.1 GCA_026397605.1 Verrucomicrobiota bacterium
TTCCTGAATCACGCCAGGGACGCGGCCAAACAGGCCTCTGACGCCCTTTTCCAGTTCTGGGGCGACCGCGATCAAAGCTTCCGTTGCTTCACGCGTCACCACTTTCTCTGCCTCGGCTTCAGCCGTGCGTTTCTTCACATCTTCAAGCTTCGTCTTGGCTTCAGCTATCTTCTTTTCCGTCTCTTCGACAGAGATCTTCAGCAGCTGAATACGTCCCTGTAGCATAGCCTTACCATTCTCCCAGTCAGCCCGCTCACTGGCGATCAGGCGCTGAGTAGTAGCCCACTGCTGGAGCAGGCCACGAGTTTCATCCATGGAGGCAGAGGCCGCTGGAGCGTCCGCCGCTGTTTGGGCAGACACTGACCCGATGGCAATCAGGAGAGAAGCTAGAGAAAGAGAAATGCGCAGGTTCACTGAGGAAAGACAGGTTCGAGGATCAAATGGATCGTGCAGGTTTCATTCCTGCCCCAAAACCTGCCCCTTTCACCTTCTCTTAGGTGACGAAAACGTTGCATTGAGCCTGCCCTGTTCCAAAAAACTCAACTTCAGACTTCTCATTTCCCATCTGCATTATGCTTGGCAAGCAACCACTAACGGGAAATAAGCCTAACGATTGTGGGCTTGCAAATTAGCAAAGTGATTGGATTACCAATTGAACGACAAACTCAGCGAATAATTGATACCAGGGTAGCGCGAAGAATGAAGAGGCTTCTCGGCATTATTGTAAAAACGCCTCAATCCCTGATTGGTCACGTTGGCCGCCCTGAATGTTAGCTTTGATCCTTTCCATAGATCTTTTGCGATACCTATGTCTAAGGTTGTGTAAGGCTCTTGAAAGATATCGGGCTCATTTGGGGCAGCGGATACGGCAAAAAGTTGTTGGCCTGTGACGTTGAGAAACGTTCCAAAGAACCAACCGGTTTCCTTGTTGTCGTAAGTGAAATTAAAGTTGTAGATGTAGTCCGGTTGTCCTTGCAGACGCCTTGTGTTACCAAAGACATTTCTGCTACCAGCATACTCTGGGCGGCGAGCTTGAGAGTAGATGTAGCTATAGTTAGTGCCAATATTGAAGGGTTTCAGTCCATCATGCAGGAAACTGAGATCACGCTGATACTCAAGCTCGAAGCCATAGACCTGAGCCTCGTCCACATTGACGTATTGAATAAAATTCCCGACCTGGGAATACTCAATCGGATTTTTGATTGATTTCGCAAACGCACTTACGCCAAGCACACTGCCAGGTTCTGGAAAGCATTCCCAGCGAACATCATAGTTGGTGATGCTAGAGGTTTTGAGTTCCCTGTTTCCAATGAAGAAGTCGCCTGAAAAAGGATCCACAAAAGCCACAGGCGAAATTTCTTTAAAGGAAGGCCGGGCCATGGTCTGTGAGATCGAAAATCTTAATCGCTGATTCTCTTTCAAATCCCAAGTGGCAGAAAAAGATGGAAGAAAATCAACCCTCTGAATCTGCGCACGGGCAAGAGCAGCAATGCGCGGATCATTTCGCGCTGCCACACTACCACCGAATGCGTCATCAATGAGGATCTGCAACGCCTGAAATTCCGCAGCCCTGCTTCGATCAAAACGAATCGAAGGCGGAACCATTGCATACCGGACTGTTGGATTATCATAATTCCAGACTGGACTTGCCTGAACATTCATATCGGTCGTTTCCACACGGCCGCCAAAGGTCAGGCTTATCGCTGGAGTCAGATTCACGTCCATCATCATATATCCAGCCGAAATCATCTGGCTGGCATCGTAGGATTCAGGTTGCTCGGCCAGACGGTGCAGGTAGGTGCTACCAATGATGCCTCCGCTGTTGATATTTGGAATACCAATCAGGAAAAGATCCCCCCATGTTGTTCCTGGCACTAGACCAGGGCGAAACTGCGGATGATTGAAGGGGAAATTGTTATTGGTTGATCCGGAATTGTATTCGAAACTATCGCCACGATAGCTGCGGTCGCTGTAATCGAGTAAGCCACCAAATTTAAGTTTAGCCTTGAGACCATCAGCAAGACTATCGCCAAAGAGATCGGTTTCGATGTCCACTTTGGCCGTGTAGCTTTCATCATTGATATTGCGCCAGTAGCGAGCAAAAGGCGGCTCGTTCTGTGTAGGAACTGTGAACGATCCCGCCCCGATATCGAACTCCGTGTACATGACCCTGAGGTCCGGCTCATACTGGTAGCTATTACTGTACCCAATTCCCCAATTCACCTTGAAATCCGCACCCGATCCATCCACGAGGTGAGCCCCCGCTATTTGCCAAGTTTGAAGCTGGCGCTCAGCATACGCAATGGATTCCCGGTAACGCGCTACAGTTGGGTCTGTTTGAGGATTGTACCCAAATTGTAAATTCGTTCGATCTTCAGCAACTCGATTAAAAAAGTAGGTGAACGTCAATTCGCTATCCGTGTCCAGTTCGATCCCGAAAGAAACCAAAAGGCCAGCACGCATGGTTTCAGCAGATACTTTTTGTCCCCATGGAAAATTGGCCGTTCCGGCAGGGACTCCTCCTGGAATTTGTGATCCAGGCACTACTAAACGGTTGATGCCTAATATATTACCATTGTTATCAAATGCGTATCGGCCAAGACCATCTTGGTCGCTAAAAGTAAATTTTTTGGAATAATCACCCGAGATGGTAATTCCTGCCTGAAGACCCATAAAATCAAATCGACGGCCTAGACTAGCCTCCAAAGTTTGATCTATTGGCGGAGTCTTATTTTTGGTCCCCATCTCCGTGCTCAATGCTTCGTTCACGCGTTGCCGTAATGCAGAATCAGCAGCAGACGGTGCAAAAAATTCTGGGAGCGCTGCATCACGAATAAAACCTGGTAAGGCGCGATCTCTAGCATTTCCAAACATCCCTGTGCCGCCGCCGCGATAAGAAAGAAAATTAGAATTCCCCGTGGCTTGGCTGTTGTAAGCACTGCCAAACTTCAACTTCACGTAATCCTCCTCAGGCACAGCTTTTGTCTTCACGTCGATCGTGGCCCCAGTGGATTCTCCAGGTTGATCTGGCGAGAAGGTCTTGGTCGTTCTGACATCCTTGATCACAGCACTCGGGAAAAGATCCAACGCCACCGCACGACGATCAGGATCTGAGCTGGGCACCCGGAGGCTATTGAGTGTCACACTATTGTAGCGGTCCGCTAAACCACGCACGACCACAAATTTACCGTCCGAAACATTCACCCCTGTCGTCTTCGCTAGGAGATTGGCCGCATTACTGGCGCCGGTTTGGGCAATGAATTGTTGTCCTAGTACCTCGGTGAATGTGGTCAAATCACGTCGGATGTCCACGCTCATGGTGTTGGAAGTCGAGTCCACAATTTCTTCTTCGGCGACGACAAACTCATCTAATTCCACGACCTCTGCCGTCATATCAAAGCTCACCTCCTTCACAATACCTGCTGCCACAATGAGATCTGAGCGCCGCTCGCGGATAAAACCATCTTTGCTAGCTAAAATACTGTAGCGTCCAGCGGGGATGTCATTGATGAAAAAGCTCCCCTCAGCATCTGTTACTCCTCCAAAGTTCGTTCCCTCCAGGGCAATGAAGGCACCACTAACAGGCACTGAAAAGTCTGCATCCAGAATATTGCCACGCAGAGCGCCGTTTGCACCCTGACCATGGACTCCACTTGTGGACAGCACCAAAGTTAAAAATAGAATCAGCCAGCTTAGGAGCCTAGACATGCTTATTTGCCATTCTTTGGGTGTGTTTGTTCAACTCCAGGTGCTTCTCGGCTTTTTTGAAGCAACTTAACAACTGCCTCCGGTACTGCTCTTCCCATCTCATGGTAGTAAATGCAGGCACTCACCGCAGCTCGGCCTTTGACCCTTGGGTGGGGATGCATCAAGCCTGTCCGTAAAGCGGACAAAACGACAGCATCCGCAGCAGCCGGACCTTCCAGTCTTTCCACCATTCTTGCCGCAGAAATATGGCTTTCGGCTGCGTCCACGATATAAACTTTACTAGCCCCATCTCGGGCCGATTTCAGCCATTTCAGTGCCTGATCTTTCTTGTCCCATTCGAGTAAAACCTCCACAGCTGCGACGACATAGGGTGCGCGCCATTCAGCCGCCATGGCAAAACGATCACAGGCTTGGAGATAGATGCTCAAACATTTTTCACTGCGTTCCTTCAGCTTGTATTTGTGCCCTAATTTTGCTAGATCCAACATCACGCGATATTCATGGGCTAACCCATTACTGCTCGCCCATTTACCAGCTTCATCAAAACACTTCTCCCCTTCAGTAGTATTCCCTTTAGCTAGGTGGGCATCGGCGTTTGCCATCATATAACGTGCTTTTAACTCTTCGACACCACGCGCCTCTAACGCCAGCATTCGAGCCTGCCCCTCTGCGCTGTTTTGTGGCTGGTCCAATCCGCGCTGGATGAAGGCTATATTCAGCTCAACTTGGTTGATTTCAGTCAACTTATCTTTGTGGCTGCTGATGCGATCTTGCTGTTCTGTCAGGTGGGCCGCAATGAGTAGGTTCAGAAGCGCTTTTTGGAGAATGACTCCAGATCCTTGAAAAAGCCAGCGCTCGGCTTCCTCCTGTTGTTGGATCGACTGTTCTTTTTTGCCCTCATCAGCTAAGTGCAGAGCCAGTGCAGCGTGAGACTGTAATCTGCCACTTCCGGGCAGACGCTCAGCTAAGTAAAGTGCATCTACCTCATTTCCAGCTTGCAAATGAAGGAGTATGATTTTCACCATCACTTCTGTGAACTCCTTAACGTCTCCAGCGATCCAAGCCGCATACTCTTCCGCTAGTCGAAGCGGAGATGAAGGGTCACTTGGACGCTTAATTTCAAGTCTTTTAGAATCTTTGACCAACTGATCCACCAATTTCGCGGTGTCTTCGATGCTTGCAGGAAAGCTCTGGTCAGGGCTTAGGGTCAACTGCGCATCCCCTGCTAGCAATGATCCTCCACCAACCAAGATAAGCAGGGTCAATTGTTGAATTTGGATCATAAATAGAATGGTCTTTTGAGTGGTTAATGGAACTCTGTCTTTGAGCTAGGACACCAACAAATGGAATTATTTTTCCGTGACGAAAAGGTCACACAGGCTGGTGGGAGCTAAGTGACAAAAATATTTCAATATAGAGAAAGCGCGTTCCATTCATGATTATGGGATAAGCCGCAATCGATCCCAAATTTGACAACTGTCGTGCAAGATTACCGGGAATCCTCAACGCAATAGCCAGCAAATCCTGAATCTTAGAGTCCGGTATCAAAGAATCAGCCAGTCCATTAAATGAGAATGCTCATCCTTACATAAAAGCGGAGTGGTCGTAGGACCACTCCGCTAAAAACATTAAGGTAAATGACCCAATTATTGAGGAATGACGCGGTAGTGAACTGGAGCTCCAGTGAATGAAATACTATCAGCGACACGGATCGTACCAGCAGAAGCATCTAAGTCACCAGAACCACCGTCCTGCACAGCCACAAAAGGCACAAAGGTGGCACCACCGTCTGAGGAGCGCTCCACGACGTATTGAACTGAATCCGCTGCATTAGTCACCGTTGTATCAGCATTGAAGCTGACTTGGGGGGACCCAGAGACAATCGTCAGGCTAAGAACCGGACGGGCCAAGTTGGTCGTTGGCAGCAATTGCAGATCATTGGCACCGGTCCAACCAAAGAGCATGTTGTTATCACGCATAGCACCTGTATAGGTGACTGGGCTCAGGAAGTTCTGCACGCCAGCACGAGTCGGAGCAGTGCGGGTCAACTTACGAGCAACAATGGCAGTTCCGGATGGAGCTTCATCAACGAGGGTCGGGTTGAGGCCATTTTTCACCAATTGCCCCTTAGCTACAAGTTGTGCTGCGGTGGTGACCACGGTTCCCGTTACATCTATATCTGTTTGGCCGGCAGCAGGACCATTATTTGGAACCAGTGCTGTTCCTGCAACGTTAAAGTAGTAACTATCCAAAAGAGACGTAGCATTACGGGTAGGGCTTCCAACCGTCGTGCTGTTCCCAGGGTCACTCTGCTCTAGGACACCACTACCGATATCTTCAAAGATAGCATACTGAATTTTTCCAGCAGATGCACGACGAACGCGAATGCCATCATGAGCAGCACCGACAGCCACACCGCCTCTGGGGCCGATCATGGTCACATTAAAGACATGACCGTTGGAACGGGGAAGGATACCACTGTTATTAGGCTCAGGTCCATCAAGCTCAAAGCCACGCTCAGAAGCATTGAAGGTGGTATTTTTACCAGCAGTCGAGGCATCCGTAGCCGTAAAGCCAGAACGGGGGAAGAACTGACCACCGCCGCTGTGAATGAAGACATGCTGAATGGTACCAGAGTAACCTTGATCCCAATCAATGTAATCATCACCACAATGCATCAGGAAGAAGTATTTACAATCATTGTAACCACCAAAGAACTCAGCGGCATCATCCGCGTTGTTAATCACGTCAATCCACTCGGAAACGGTGCCACGGCCAACGGCACCACAGGTGAAACCGTTGATTTCAAGGTCAGCAGAAACAGGGAAACCACCATAACGTAGTGACCAGAAACGGACGACGCCGCTATCATCATTTTCATCCACGCCGCCGTAAACACCACGCTGGAAGCTTGTGCTGGCAGCAATACCGCCGACAGTGCCGCTTATAGCACCTTCTGGACCAGCCCAAGTATTCACCTCTGCCGGATCATAACCAACGGTTTGATCTGAATCGAAGGAGAAGGAGATGGTAGCTGGCAGTATAGCAAGCCCCTCAATGACGGCAAAACCAGTTCCATCACCCGCATTGTTTTGCGCTGTGCCCGAGATTTCCGGAGATACACCACCTGTTGGTAAAACAAGAGCTTCACCACTAAAGGTATTCGTGGAATCGTTGTAACTTGGGCGGGCAGCATTCCCATTGCCATCATAAGCCATGGGTGTGCGACCAAGTAAAACAAGACCACCAGCTTGACGTGAGATAGCAAAGGCATTGTTGTTCGTTGGACCGTTCACATCGTAGTTAAGACCCGTCGTGTAGGTGAGACCGACAACTGTTGCTGGGATGGTATTAGCACCACCTTTGACGTTTGGATCGTCCACGGATGTGAAAATGATTGGATCATCCACAGTGCCGCTACCCACGATTTTAGCACCGCGGCAGATACAAATCGTGCCAGGATTGTTAGTTCCTGCGGTGATGGTATCATTAGCGCCACGAATCAGTGTGCCTGGTTCAACGGTAAGCTTAGCAGGTGGCAAGACATAAAGAATGCCTGTCAGGACGTAAACATTGTCACGCGTCCAGCGTGTATCAGCAGTGATGTCGCCGCTGACTTCGATGATAGCAGCCTTGGCCGCACCACCAAACGCTAGCGCCATACTGGCAGCAAGGATGGTTTTAGAGAAGAGTTTCATGAAAATAGAGTTTTCGTCAAATCAGAGTTGGAATTGGAGTCGCAGATAGAATTAGGCACGACGGCGGCGGAAGAAGAGAGCACCGAGACCAAGCAGACCTAGAACAGCGCGGGAAGGCTCAGGAATAGCAGCGACAGTGGCAAGACGGTGGGATGGAGCATTTGCTCCGATGTCAGCTCCTGTGCCCAAGCTACCGACGAGAGCAACCGCGCCTGCTGTGCTAAAGAAGCTATCCTGAACACCTACAGTATCGCTATCTGTCCAAACGTTGCCATTGTCGAAGAAGATGGCTTGCTGAGTTGCATTTGCGACCACCGCATTGTCCAGTGCCCACATATAGATTTTAGACCCAGCGATGTCGTTTGCGACGTTACTGGTACTAGCCGAACTGAGGTCATACTGCGTGCCACCGTATAGCGTGCTTCCTCCGGCATAGGTGAGGTTCTGCTCAAAGAAACCAGGAAGAGCAAAGCCATTGAATGCACCAGAATAGCTAGCTACTTCGCGGAAGTTGGTATCCAAATACGAAAGATTTGATGCATTGCTGATGACCAAACTGTCTGAAACAACGAAGATACCGAAGCGGACACGACCACTGGAGAGAGCCGTGGCACCGTCAGCTAGAGTAAAACCTGAATCACCGTTATCCGCGATGAGTGTGGCTGCTGTGACTGAAGAAAAACTTGCGGCAAGAAAGCTAATGATTAGAAGTGTTTTTTTCATAAAATTAAGTGTGTATTTATTGACTTGAGTGAGTGTTTATTTTGGATGAAGAAATGATTATTCAGCAAATGGCTCAGGCAGTGCAAAACCAGCCGTGCCTTGTCTCTCTTGATAAAGGATGGCCTTGCCAGGTGTGAGAACAATGCCTCCCTGATCTGCGCCTGATGCAGCAGTCGTCAAGCGCCAGCCAGTGCCACCAGCACCAGAGCCCTTGAAGAAATAGCCGGTGAGTACACCTGCATTTTCAAGATAAATAATATCTGAACTACCTGCTCCCGATCCCTTTGAAAGCGAATCCTGAATACCACTAGCAACCAGAGTAGTTGACACTGTGAAAGGGTTATTCATGATGCTGAAACCAGCTACGACTGAAGCCTGTTCACGACCTGGAAGGGCAACTCCCGTGGAACGCAGAACAAAGGCCGACCCACCAGCGCGGCGCTGCACATAAACGCCACGGTTTGGAGGAATAACGGTATTGTTCACAGCAGCACCACTAGCTGCTGTCGCAAGCTTCCAACCCAACGAGCCGGCACCGCTTGAGCGGTAAAAATAGGCTGTTAATACCCCTGCATTATCCAGATAGACAAGATCAGCACTGCCGGCAGAGGAAGCTGAGTTCCAACCGGCACCGGGAGGTGCCCCGAAGAGGGTCGCTAGTGTTTCCAACTCAAAGATCACAAATTCATCTCCGACGTTTGGCGTCAAAGCCGCGGTCGTTGTGACGGTACTTGTGCCTGCTCCAGTGGCATTTGCGGTGATTTGAGAAGTCTGCCCATAGGCAGAAGTGCTGCTGCCAGCTGGTGCATTAGCGCCGGCTCCACGTTGGTCATCACGACTGGTGATTTTAATCGCGTGCGGCAGTGCGGCTGTGCTGATGGAGCCCGTCAGTGTGGCTGATATCCCTAAAGTCGATCCAGAAACACTCGTGATCGTGCCGGAGGCAACGATGTTGACAAGAGGGATCGAAACCAGTGAGGTCTGATTGTTTGGGATAGAAACGTCGATAACGCCAGCCGTGCGGCTAACGGGAAGGTTTTGGGCTGATGCAACGCTGGAAAGCGAGGCAAAAGCCAGGGTAGCAAAGTAAAAGAACGAGGATGTTCGCTTCATGATTGGGATGGATGTTTAGTTGAGACGGAGAGCCGCCACACTTTCATTAAAGTCACTGTTTGATTTTTTTTAAAGTTTCTTCATGCAACAATGCCGTCACTTATTGAAACCCAATGCTATCAGCTCAACTCAGTAGTTCTAATCAACGATGGTTTCTCGGAAGCGAATCGCATGGAACAGATTTCAGCACTTCAATGCGTTGGCTTTGATGGCCTTCTCAGGGCCTACCACCCGTTATCAGGCCTCTACATTCATAGCCAATCTTTTGTGGTTTTTAACATCGTTATACCCCATCCATTCTCTTAACCCGCCGAAACCGCGCTGCCAAACCAAGATCTTTTTGGTGATGACTTTTTAGTTTTCATTTTGCCTTTACACATGAAAAACATTTGATGACTTTCTGAGACAATAGGCTCCAACAACTTACCCATGTTCGCTGTTGGCTCGTTGCGGGGCATGCCCTAAACCACCAGCACCAGGGTGCCCGCTCAAAATGATTTGAGCGCCTACCACCAGTCACTTCAAATGACTCAGCGAATAGACGCCCAAAATGGGTTTCAGAAGATAACCTGAAGTTTAGGGTACTGCCTTGATCGTTACGCCACCGGAAAGACGTTTTGTCTGAGCAGTTATCGGGTTGGAGTCGTTCA
>JAPLUM010000501.1 GCA_026397605.1 Verrucomicrobiota bacterium
CTCGTCTTCTTCACGATCACCGTTGCTGCCGCCGAGGTGGCTGTTGGCTTGGCGATCATCGTGGCTCTCTATCGCTCCAAACAGAGTGTCGAAGTCGAATCTGTGACCAAGCTCCAAGGCTAAACTCTCTTTTCTCATGACGCCCCCCGCTCAGGAATCATCTGCTTCTCTTCCCACACTGCTGCTTCTGCTGCCGTTTATGACGGCTCTCACTATCCTGCTTGGGCACAAACTGCTCAAAGGAGCCAGTATGATTCTCTCATTGGCCTCAGCTGCCATTTGTTTCTTGATCAGCCTTATGCTGTTGAAGTCCGTGGACTCCACACCGATGCTTCTGCCGTTCATCGAGATCGGGAAGTTCCGGATCGGTCTGGATGCGCTGATCGATCAGCAAAGTAAGGGAATGATGTTCATTGTCACTTCCATTGGCCTGCTGGTGCATCTTTTTTCTCTCGGCTACATGAAGGATGATGAAGGTAAAGTGCGCTTTTTCGGGTCTCTTTCTCTGTTCATGTTTTCCATGACCGGTATCGTACTTGCTGGGAACTTGTTCATGATGTTCATTTTCTGGGAGTTGGTCGGCCTGAGTTCCTATTTGCTCATCGGTCATTGGTTTGAGAAACCCTCTGCGGCTGAGGCCTGTAAGAAGGCTTTCCTTACCAATCGTATTGGCGACTTTGGTTTTATGATCGGCATCTTGATGCTTTTCATGGCCAATCATGGGGATGTCAGCTTCATCGGTCTAAAAGGCGGCTTCGCCCAAGGTCCGCTGCATGAGATGACCCAAACTCATACCACTTTTATGATGCTTGCGGCTTTGGGTATCTTCATGGGGGCTGTGGGTAAAAGTGCTCAGTTCCCGCTCCATGTCTGGCTGCCAGATGCCATGGAAGGACCAACACCTGTCTCAGCTCTCATTCACGCTGCCACCATGGTCGCGGCCGGTGTATTCATGCTGGTTCGCTGCAGTTTTGTGATTGAGGCATCGCCAGATGCGGCCACGATCATCGCCTGGATTGGAGGGCTCACCGCTCTCATGGCAGCCCTGATGGCCACTCAGCAAAATGACATCAAGCGCGTCTTAGCTGATTCCACACTCTCCCAGTTGGGCTACATGGTCATGGCTGTCGGCCTTTTAGCCATTCAAGTCGGTGTGCATCATCACGAGGCGGGTCCAGGTCATCCGGCCATGTTCCATCTTTACACCCACGCTTTCTTCAAAGCCATGCTCTTCCTAGGTTCCGGTGCCATCATTTATGCCTGCCACCATGAGCAGGACATCTGGAAAATGGGCGGCCTCATGAAGCACATGCCTGTGACCTTCGTCACCTTTGCCATTGGAACAGCTTCTCTCATGGGCGTGCCTTTCATCACAAGTGGCTTCTGGAGTAAAGAGTCCATCCTCGGCGTTGGCTTTGAAGCTTGTCGCCCGCTGTTTTGGGTGGGCGTTGCGACCGCCATGCTGACTGCCTTTTACATGACCCGCATGTTTGTCATTACCTTCCTTGGTAAACCACGCACGGAGAACGCTCATCATGCCGTGGAAGCTCCGATCATCATGGTGCTACCCCTGGTGGTCCTCGCCGCCCTCACCGTGCTTTCGACCTTCGAGTGGTTTAATCGCATCCTAGCTGCCATGGTTCCGAATCATGCCGAAGATCATCCGACGGTCATGATTGCTTCCATCGCCGCTCTAGTCATCGGTTCGGTGACGGGTTTCATCCTCTATAAAGGTAAGGACAGCGATCCGCTGAACATCAAGCTCTTCGCCAATAAGTTCTACTTTGATGAAATCTATGCCGTCGTTGTGAAGGTGCTTCAGGATCAGGTGGCTTGGATTGTCACCGGACTTGAGCGCATGTTTGTCGATGGCATCGTGGCTCGCCTGCCAGCATTCATCGCTATGCGCATTGGCTCCGCTGCACGGATTCTTACCGGTGGTCATTTGCAGGCCTACACTTTCCTACTCGGCGCGGGTGTGCTGATGGTCATCTATCTCGTCGTATTTGTGCTGCCCCAGATCGGCCATTGATCCTAACATTGTAATGAGTCCGCTAGAAATCGTCATTCTTCTACCTTTGCTTGCTGCCTTAGCCATCTGGCTCGGTGCACCTGCTCGTGCCACATCGGTCGGTGCCGCTGTGCTGAATTTACTCATCGTGCTGGGGCTCGTCTTCAGTTTCAAATCCGCCTCTGCTGGAAAGGCTGGCTTCGCTTTTGAAAGTGCACGCATCGTCCTGGACAATCCAGCCATCACCTTTGGCGTCGGTGCGGACGGCGTCGCCCTCATCCTGACTCTGCTCGCGGCTCTCGTGACCTTTGCAGCCGTCTGGCAGATTGGCGATGACAAACCGGGCATCTATCACATCGCCTCCTTGCTCATTGCAGCTGGTGCTCTGGGTGCTTTTCTCTCCACCGATGTTTTCTTCATCTACGCCTTCCATGAACTGGCACTGATTCCGACCTTCCTCATGATCGGCCTCTATGGTCATGGCGAGCCGGAGTATCGAAAGTCAGTAGCTTGGAAAACTACCATCTATCTGGGTGCTGGCAGCTTGGTTCTGCTCGCTGGCCTAGTTTGGCTGGTTCTTGAGTTCAGCGGAGGTGGTAAGTTGACCTTTGATCTCCAGGCCCTACGCGCTCAGGCCGCGCTGACTCCACTTCCGGTCGAAAAACAGGCTCAGATTTTCTTCGTCTTACTGCTCGGATTTGGCACTCTCGTCAGTCTTTTCCCGCTGCATAGCTGGGCAGCTCCAGCCTTGATGACGTCTTGGCCAACTCCTCTGTCATGCACATGGGCTACATCTTCCTCGGCTTGGCCGCAGGCACAGAGATCGCGCTGCGCGGAGCGGTTCTCCTCATGTTCGCTCACGGCATCAGCATAGCGCTCTTGTTTGCTCTGGCTGGTCGCATGCGCAATCAACTCGGCACCCTCGAACTGAGCAAGCTCGGTGGCCTGGGCGAGCACGCTCCGGCCTTCACTGTGCTCTTTGCCTTTGGAGCCTTCGCTTCCATCGGTCTTCCAGGCCTGGCCAACTTCGCTGGTGAGGTCATGATCTTCGTGGGTAGCTTCATGAATTATGGCTCTGCTTTCTTTGGGCCACTGCAATGGACGGTCGTTTTCTCCCTCTGGGGTGTCGTTATGTCTGCCGTTTATATGCTCCGCGCTTACCGCAGCATCTTCCACGGCTCAGCCATGTCTGGCCTTTTCATGAGAGATCCTTCTCTGAGTCAGCGGCTGCCGCTCATTCTTTTGGCCGCTGTCTTGCTCCTTATCGGTTGCTGCCCTTGGCTGCTCTTAAACCTCATCAAGTCTGACCTCGCTGCCGTGGTGGCCCCTTGAACCTCTTTTGATCCATGTCTGTGTTTTCCATTGAAGTCGGTCTAGCCATCCTCGGGCTTTTTCTCCTGGCCCTTGAGGCCTTCATGCCTGCCATCACTCGCCAAACCTTGGCTCGTGTCAGTATGGCCGGTGTGGCCTTGGCCCTTGTCGCGTTCCTGTTGGTCGATAAATCCGCAGGCCACATGCCGGAGTTTCTCCAGCCCTATCAGCAGCTGGACACCCTGGCCATTTTCTACAAGGGCTTTGCTCTCGTGATCACCTTTCTCGTGCTTTGGCTGACTAGTCAGTGCGCGGTTTATCTCAGCAAGTACGCCGTCGATGGACGCCTGTCTGAAATGTTCAGCCTGCCTCTTATCGTCTGCGCTGGCATGATGTGGATGGCTGGTGCCAAGGACCTCGTCACCGTTTTTGTCTCCCTGGAGCTCGTTACCGTGAGCTTTTATGTGCTCGTTGCCTTTGCCCGCAAAAGTGCGCTGGCTCTGGAAGCTGGCGTGAAATACTTGATCCTCGGCGCCCTCAGCACTGGCATCCTGGTCTATGGCATCGCCTGGGTCTATGGAGCCACCGGTTCTTTGACCTTTGAAGGCATCGCCAAAGCGCTGGCTAATCCTGAAACCGTCAAGCTGCCCGTGCTCATGGGTGCTGCCTTACTCCTGGCTGGTCTAGGATTCAAAGTCGCCGCTGCACCTTTCCAAATGTGGGTGCCAGATGTGTATCAGGGTGCTCCGATCCCCGTTACCACCTTCCTCTCTGTCGGTTCCAAGGCTGCTGGTTTTGTCATCCTCACCCGAGTGATCGACACCTTCTTCGTCCAGGGTTCCATCATCGCCCCTGAGGTGCATGCTGTCCTTCTTATCGCCGGTGCTCTCACGGTTCTATTGGGCAGCCTGCCCGCCATTTTCCAAACCAGCGTCAAGCGCCTCCTCGCCTACTCCAGCATCAGTCACGCAGGCTATCTCGTGCTTGCGCTATCCGCCCATGGCTCGACCCGACTTGATCTCAGCTCTGGTGGAGTCGTCGCCTTCTATCTGGCCACCTACTTGCCGATGACCGTTCTGGGCTTCCTTCTTTTAGCCATTCTACGCATCAACGGCGGAGGCGAAGATGTCTCCGATTTCCGAGGCCTTGCCAAGCGCTCCCCGCTGTTGGCATTCGTCATGACCGTTGCCTTGGCTTCCCTTGCTGGTCTGCCTCTCACCGCAGGATTCATGGGTAAACTCTTCGTCTTCCTCGGCCTCGTCGATCAGGCTGCCTGGGGTGCACTAGCCTGCGCCGTTATCGCCGCAGCCGCTGGCTTCTACTACTACTTCAAGACCATCCTGGCCATGTACACCTCCGACGCCTCGTCTTCCAGCCAGCCGATCACCCTCGATCTCTTGACCAAAGTCGGAGCCATTGTCCTAGCCATCACCATTCTCGTCCTCGGCGTCTATCCCCGTCCGCTGCAAAGCATGCTCATGCAGTCCCCAGCCACGGCCAGCGCCTCAGCACACTGATTGAGGTAGCCCGCGCTTCTTAGCCTGTGTTGTTCAGGAAAGTGGCAACAGATTTTCTAACGGCCAATATCCCAAATTTAGGGGCAAGACACTGAATCAGACCTTGGCAATAGAATGGCTGCATTGTTTGGTCCCCGTTGATCAGCTTCGCTACTCTTCGGGCCGCCTTCGGCTGTCTTGCTACACTCGGCTCTCCTGTCGATGGCGTTTCCGTTTTCCGTGAGATCTGCTTCCTTTGTGGTCCAATGTTCCGAGGGGTGAATGCGTGAACTTTTCTTTCACTGGGCTTGACGTTGTCTGGGGATGCCTTTCTTTCCACCTTTCCCCTCTTGCCGATGACTGACCTGCAATCCCAGACCCGCAAAGCCGACGTGCTGCTCGAAGCCCTGCCATACATGCAAGGCTTCCGAGGCTGCACTTTTCTGATCAAAGTCGGGGGCAGCGCGATGGAAGATCCAGCGGTGGTGAATACCTTTTTGAAGGACGTGGTCTTTCTGGAAGCGGTCGGCATCAACCCGGTAATCGTTCACGGTGGCGGCAAGGCGATTTCTAAAGCTATGCAGGAGAGTGGGCTGGAGGCTAAGTTCATCAATGGCATGAGAGTCACCGATGAGGAGACGATTAAAATCGTTGAGCAAACGCTGGCCCGTGTGATCAATCCTGAGATCGTGGATAAGATCAATGCCTTTGGTGGCAAGGCCGTGGGTGTGCCGGGAACGGAAGTCTTTACAGGCGAGAAGATGAAGGCCGAACTCGGCTGGGTAGGTGAAGTCACGGGCTGCAAGCTGGGCCTGATTCAGGCGGCTGTCGCTGGTGAGTTTGTGCCTGTGGTTTCTCCTGTGGCCCGTGAAAACGCGAGCGGCAAGACACTCAACGTCAATGCCGATCTTGCCGCCTGTGCTTTAGCGACGCGCTTGCAGGCGACGAAGCTGATCTTCCTGAGCGATGTCCGAGGTGTGATGCGTGATCCAAAGGATGAGTCAACCCTGATCCCCAGCCTAGATCCAGCAGCGATCGAGCAGCTCAAAAAGGATGGAATCATCAGCGGCGGTATGATTCCGAAAGTGGATTCGTCTTTGGAATCTCTGCGCGGTGGAGTGGGGAAAGTCCACCTCATTGATGGCCGCATTCCGCATGCTCTCATTCTGGAAATCTTCACGGATGTCGGAATCGGGACAGAGATTCATTTGTGAAGCTAGGTTGCCGCCTGCCGCAATTGCGTTATTTTAAACCATGAGCATCGTCGCCGAAAAAATCCTGTCTGAAGTGAAAGCCCTCTCTGCGGATGAGATGCGCCAACTTCTGCATGACATCGAGCAGGTGCTCGAAGACATGGAGGACGCAGTAGATGCCGAGCGTGTGCGTGGGGAACTCGAACGCGGTGAGACCACCACGCATTCCTGGGAAGAAGTGATGCAAGAACTTGGCCTTAAAGAAGATGATTTGGACGCTTGAATTTGAAACCAAGGCCAAAAAGTCTTTAAAGAAGCTTGATGCGTCAACAAGACAGCGTGTCATGAGTAAGCTGGCCTTACTCAAAACGAATCCGCGTGGTGTTGATGCAATCAAACTAGTCGGCAGTGAGTCTTGGCGTATTCGTGTGGGCGACTACCGTATCGTTTATGACATCCATGATGAGGTTTTACTTATCCACGTTATCAAAATAGGCCATCGCCGCGAAATTTACCGTTAACCTTTTAAAGACTCATTCATGAATTCAACCTCTTCTGACTTCGATCCAGCCTGGCTGGAAAAGTATGTGATGCCTAACTATGGGCGCTTTCAAATCTGGCCCGAGAAAGGCGAAGGCGCCTACGTGTGGGATCGCGATGGCAAAAAGTATCTCGACTTTGCAGGCGGTGTTGCCGTTTGCCCGTTAGGACATGCGCATCCTGAGGTGGCTGATGCGATCTCACGCCAGGCCCATACGCTGATCCATGTTTCCAATTGGTACTGCATTCGTCAGCAGGCGGAGCTGGCAAAGACGCTGGTGGAAGACGTGATGAAGATTCACGGCAAATGCTTTTTCTCCAATAGCGGTGCAGAAGCCAACGAAGGCATGATCAAGCTGGCCCGGAAATACGGCGTCACCAAGCCCAAAGCCGATGGTAGTCCACGCTATGAGATCATTACCTTCACAGGAAGTTTTCATGGCCGTACTTTCGGAGCCATGAGCGCGACGGCTCAGGAAAAAATCCATGGTGGCTTTGGCCCCATCGTTCCTGGTTTTGTTTATGTGCCTTTTAACGATATCGAAGCCCTGAAGGCAGCCATCACAGACACCACCGTGGCTATTTTGGTAGAGCCAGTGCAGGGGGAAAGTGGTGTCAATCCCATGACCCCTGAATTCCTGCGGGCTGTGCAGGCTCTTTGCCGCAGTCAGGATCTACTGATGCTCCTAGACGAAGTGCAGTGCGGACTCGGACGCACGGGCGAGCTCTGTGGCTGGCGCAGCATTATCCCTGGGGAAGAGATTGTGCCTGACTCCGTGAGCTGGGCAAAATCCATCGGTAGTGGTTATCCACTCGGCTCCTTTTGGATTCGTGACCGTGCGCTGGGAGATGGCATCGAGACAAAGCTCTGTGACCTTCTAGGCCCCGGCACCCACGGCACCACCTATGGCGGTAGTCCTCTGGCCTGCACCGTGGCAATGGCGACGCTGAACGTGATCCTGCGTGATGGCTTGGCTGAGAATTCGGCCAAGCTCGGACGCCGCATCGCAGCGGAAGTGCTGGCCTGGAATCATCCGCTCATTCGCGAAGTGCGCGCCTTTGGCATGATGATTGGCTTTGAGCTTGAAGAGGAAAAGATTGCAGCGATGCCCGCAGTGAAGG
>JAPLUM010000243.1 GCA_026397605.1 Verrucomicrobiota bacterium
GCAGATTTATCAGCGACTCAGGGACTACACACGGCTCTACGCCGAGGCACGGGATACGAAGAGTGAAATGGATCTGGTGATCTGGCCAGAGAGCGCGCTGCCGGTGCATCTGCATGATTTACCAGACCATGTGGGCTACTTTGATGAGCTGCTCAAAGTGGGAGATTTCAGCCTGCTCACGGGCACGGAGATCAGTGAAGAAGGTGTCGGCAATCATGTATCAGCGGCACTTTTTCGTGGTAGCTTCTCTAACAGGCAAGAGCATCACAAAGTTCACCTCGTGCCCTTTGGTGAGTATCTGCCACTGCGGAATATCCCACCGTTTTCTCTCCTGAAAGGCATTTTCCCGGGTGATTTCATGCCAGGCACCAGCACGGAGCCTCTGCAGCTGGCAAAGCCTGAGGTCCAGATCATTCCACTGATCTGTTTTGAGGATACGGTGGGCCGTTTGGCGCGCCGTTTTGTCAGGCTCGAGCCACAAATGATCGTCAACATCACCAATGACGGCTGGTTTCTGCAAAGCGAGCAAACTGAGGTTCATACGGTGAATGCCAAATTCCGCGCCATTGAGCTACGGCGCCCTATGGTCCGCGCCACGAATACCGGTGTGACCTGCTTTATCGATACTCTGGGAACGGTGACTCAGAAGCTAGCCGATCCTGCGACGGGCAGTTCCTTTATCGAAGGCTGCCTACCTGGTGAGGTCAAGGTGCCGCGCCTTGGAGTGATGACGCTTTATGCGCGTTTGGGAGACTGGTTTTCTATCGGCTGGCTCCTGATCTGCGTTGTCTGCACACGTTTTCGTCGATCCGCCTGATTCCGCCATGCCGCCCATCACCACATACACTAAACCGCTCACTGCCGAGCAGGTAACCCGTCTGAAAAGTGTGCTGCAAGAAGGCTGCTACACCTTTGAAGCCAAGCCTTACTGTCTTTATGCTGCCAGCAAAAACAAACTAAATGTCCTGGTTTATGAAAAAGGCCCTAAGGTTCTCGTGCAGGGAAAGGAGACACAGGAATTCGTCACCAACGTTTTAGAGCCACTCATTCTTGGTGTGGCTGAATTGGGCTACGAGGAGGTGCATCACCCCGAAATGTATGAGCCACACATCGGCGTGGACGAGAGCGGAAAAGGCGACTTTTTCGGCCCCCTGGTGATCGCAGGAGTTTACGTCGATGCGGATGTGGCACGGAAATTGCGGGATATCGGCGCTGTGGATAGTAAGAAAATCAGCAGTGACGCTAAAATCAGCCAATTAGCAGCAGCGATCCGTGCCGTACCAGGACTGCGCTGGGAAGTCGTGCAGATCAACCCCACCAAATACAACGAGCTTTATAGCAAGTTTGGCAATCTGAACCGCCTTCTTGCTTGGGGACACGCCACAGCCATTGAATCTCTTTTGGACAAGGTTCCCGACTGCCCACGCGCCCTATCGGATCAGTTTGCTAATCCAGCCGTGCTCCAGAAAGCCCTGCGAACCAAGGGTCGTCAGATCGAGCTGGTTCAGAGAACCAAAGCTGAAAGTGATCCAGCCGTCGCAGCGGCGTCCATTTTAGCCCGTGACGTTTTTGTGAAATGGTTGGATCAAAACAGCTCCAGATATGAGATCGATCTCCCTAAGGGAGTATCGAGTGTCGTAAAAGAGAATGCACGAAAGATCTTCGACAAAGCAGGCGTTGAGGGGCTTGGCACTGTAGCCAAGATGCATTTCAAAACCTCCAACGAAGTTTGCGGCAACTTCAATTCAACCAACTTTGATCACTCTGCTGGGTTTTCTTCTAAGGAAGTGCTTGCAGAGTCGAAGGACAAAGGCATTTAATAGATCTTAACTCTCCCCCCCGGAATTATGGCAAGCACTACCAAACGCGAAATTGTGTCGGATCTTAGCGATCTGACAGGACTTACTCAAGCCGACGTCTCGACCGTCGTCGAAGCCTTTATTGACCTCGTCGCCAAGCGATTAGGCGAAGGTAACGACGTGACCTTTCGTACCTTTGGCACCTTTGAGGTCAAAGTAGCCAAGGCCAAAATCGGGCGTAACCCGAATCAGGCGAATAGCGAAGTCAAGATTCCTGCACGCTGCATTGTGAAATTCAAGCCAGGTCGTGAGCTGAAAGAATTGGTCTCGAAATTCCCGGTCGAAAAAATCAAGTAAGCTGGGTATTCACAGCCTGATTGCATTCTCAGCAGGAAGCAGCGAAGGAGAGGCCTTTCACACCCTCCCTCAGCCATGCTAACCTGCCTGTCCCAGCTACCCGAGAGTAAGCGCCAAGGATTGCCAATCGCAGTCCTGACCGCTTACGACTACCCTACTGCACGTCTGCTGGATGAAGCAGGGGTGGATCTTTTGCTCGTGGGTGATTCTCTGGGAATGGTCGTGCTAGGTCTGCCAGATACGACGGGTGTGACGATGGAAATGATGCTGCACCACACCGCTGCCGTGCGCCGCACGGTGAAGCGTGCCCCAGTGATCGCCGATCTGCCTTTTCATAGCTATGACACCCCCGATCAGGCATTGGCCAATGCCAAGAGCCTTGTCAAAGCGGGTGCAGATGCCGTGAAACTCGAAGGTGGCGTCTCATTCATCCCGCAGATCAAAGCCATCATTGGCGCAGGTATTCCCTTCATCGGTCACATCGGCATGTTACCGCAGAGCGTGAAGGAAGAGGGTGGCTACAAAAAGAAGGGCAAAACGCCGGAACAAATCGACCTATTGATCGCAGACGCTGTAGCGCTGGATGAAGCAGGCGCTTTGGCGATCGTTTTAGAAAGTATCGTCCCGGACGTAGCCACAGAAATCACTCGACGGGTGAAAGCCAGCACCATCGGAATCGGAGCCGGCAAGCAGACCGATGGCCAAGTTTTAGTCACCCCCGATCTGATCGGCAGCTTCCCCTGGTTCCGCCCCCCCTTTGCCAAAGCCCGCGCCGACGTAGCCGGCGAGACCCTGCGTGCAGTGCAGGAGTATGTGCTGGAGTGCCAGACGAAGGCGTGATCATGAATGTATGATTGAGCTTGCCCCTGAAGCGAAAGCGCTCGTATTCTGGTGAGATGAGCCTGCCCACCTTCCTTTGTAGCCTAATCCTTGCCGTTTCTTTGAATGGTTTTAGTGCAGATGGGGATAAACCCAAAATCATCCGCTCCTGGAAGTCCTCTGATGGACGGGAGCTGAAAGCGGAGTTGCTGGAGTTTGATGCTAAGGAAATCAAGATCAAGCGGATGACGGACTTTCAGATCATGAAGGTGCCGGTGGATAAATTCAGCGCTGAAGATCAGGCCTTTGTCGCCGGATTGGTGCATGAGCGCGATCTCGACGAGGGAATGACGAAGGGGCCGTATGCGGAGAAAATCACAGGCACTTTTGTCAAGTCGGTGTCGAAGCAGGGACTGAATTATCTGATGGCACTGATCGCTGACCTCACCAGCAAACTACCCATTGATCTAAAGCGCCTTTACTTGACTGGCAGCAGCATGGGCGGCTTTGGCACCTGGAGTCTGTGTGCTAAATACCCGAATGTCTTTGCCGCAGGCGTGCCGCTATGTGGCGGTGGCGATCCCAAAAAAGCCGAGTCCTTAAAGAAGGTACCCATGTGGGTTTTTCACGGTGATCAAGACCCCATGGTCCCGGTGGAGCGGGACCGCGTGGCTGTCGCTGCGGTAAAAGAGGCAGGAGGTCTCTTGATCAAATATACGGAATTCCCAGGCGTGGGGCATAGCTTGTCAGGATTGGTTTATCCCATGCCAGAGCTGCACAGTTGGCTCTTCGAGCAGCGTCTGACTCCAGTGATTGCCAGCGAGAAAGCTGACTGATGATCTTCCTTTCATATGAGGACTCACTACGAGAATCTACACGTGACTGAAGATGCCCCAGACGAGGTGATCAGAGCCAGTTATCGTGCGCTTTCTCTCAAGCATCACCCAGACACCGCAGGGGATAAACCCCAGTCCCAATGGAAAATGCAGCGCATCAATGACTCCTATGCGGTGCTTTCAGACACACAGAAAAAAGCAGCTTATGATGGAGAACTGCGCCGCCAGAGAAATCCGCGGCAGGCTCAATCCGCGCCGCCACTGCCGGTCCGACAGCCTGCAAAACGTCAACCCATAGTGGCTCGCCGTGGCTTACCTCAGCGACCGCCAGGCTGGATGCCTGCTGGTGTTGGTTGGCTTTCAGATGCCCGTCTCGTGGTTCCCCTGATGATCATCATTTGGCTGATCGTCTGGTGGAAGATTCAAAAGTGATCCACTCTGAAAACGACAGATAATAGGAAGAAACCGCATTGTGTAGAAATCTAAGAGGCTCCTCCAACGTATGCACTCTTGCACATGCCCCCCCTGCGGTTCATTTTTCTTTTCTGGCTTCCTTGTTTAGCGGCTTCGGCGGCTGAACCGCAGTCCACCCGTGGTCAGGTAGCTTTTGATCAAAAGATCAAACCGATCCTCGAAAAGTACTGTTTCGACTGTCACTCAGACGGCGTGGATAAGGGGAATTTCGTCTTTGATGAACACACGGATTTTGCCGCGATGAGGGCGGATTTTGTGATGTGGGATCATGTTCGGCAGCAGATCGCCACCCACGTCATGCCTCCGGAGAAAAAAGAAAAACCGAGCCTGCAGGAGCGGGACGATTTGCTGGCTTGGATTGATGATTCGGTCTTCTGGTTTGATCCCAGCAAGCCTGATCCGGGACATGTCACGACTCGGCGACTCAACCGCACGGAGTACAACAATACGGTCAGGAATCTGCTCTATGTTTACACCAATCCTGCCAATGATTTTCCACCCGACGATACCGGCTATGGCTTTGATAATATCGGGGACGTGCTGAGTGTTTCGCCAATGCTGATGGAAAAGTATCTGCGCGCCTCTCGTGAAGTCGCTGAAGATGCGATGAATATCTCCACGCCAGAGCACGCCGACATCGAGCTAGGGGCAAAAAAGTTCTGGAATCATAAAGGGGAAACCAAGGAGTCTGATGGCGTGCGTTGGTTCCTCAACAATGCTGAAGCTGCCGCCAAAATCACGGTGCCT
>JAPLUM010000509.1 GCA_026397605.1 Verrucomicrobiota bacterium
CCGTAGAAGAGGTGGTTGAAGTGCCACCGACCGTGGATCTTACCCAACCGCCCCTGGACATGCCTGAGCTGGCTGAAGCACTCGTGACAGAGGATCTCTTCCCCATACCGACAGCTCCCAAGATCGAAGAAGCGCTCAAACCCATCGACCCGATGCCGCCAAAGCCAGTGGTCAAGCGCGTCACCGCAGCCCCAACATCCACCACACCACGCCGTAGCACAGCTAGTAGCAGTCCTGGCACAGGCACAGGCGGGGGCGTCGGCTCTGGGGGCACGGGTGGAGGCGGAAGTGGCAGCGGTAAATTTGTGATTCCGCGCCCAAGTTACCCCAGCTCTCTGAGATCCATGGGCATCCAGGGCACCGTGCGCCTGAAGATCGTCGTCAGTACCTCAGGCCGACCTTCTAGTGTCAGCGTCATCGGCACCAGTGGGAACTCCTCTCTGGACCAATACGCCGCTGGCTGGGTGCGCCGAAATGGCAAAGCACCTCCAGGGGATGTACGCACCGTGATCGCTCCACTCACCTTTGTTATAAACTGATCTCCTTTTCTCTATGCCAGACGTCCCCCCATTGTTTCTAGCTAACGCACTCGTTGATTTCATCATCAAAGGTGGGCCGATCATGTATCCCATCCTCGTCGTTGGGCTGGTGGCCGTGTGTGTGGTGACTGAGCGCATTGTCTGGTGGCTTCGCCTGATCCTCCAGCGGAAGCCAAAATTGCTGGAAGAAGTCTACACTGCCCTGGAAGAAGGCAACCTGCCAAGAGCAATCAGCCTTTCCACAGATAGCACAGACCCCGTCGTCCGCATGGTTCATCATGGGCTCAATCACCATCACAGCTCCATGCAGGGTGCCCTTGAAGTGGCTGCTGGTCGTGAATTGCAGCAGGCAGGTCGCTTCCTCGGTGCCATGGACACCATCGTCACCCTTGGCCCACTTCTCGGCCTACTCGGCACCGTCACCGGAATCATGGGATCCTTTAGCTCCATCGGCAGCTCGGAGTTGGCAGTTGAAAAAGTCACCGGTGGTATTGGTGAGGCTCTGATCGCCACCGCGGCTGGCCTCGGCATCGCCATCACGACCCTCGTGCCGATGAACTACTTTCACGGAAGACTGACCCAGCTCCAGTTCGAGTTAGAGGCAGCCGCCAATAACGTCCTCATCCTCGCCACCCAGCATGGCTTTGATCAACTGCCTGCCAGGAAATCCGGCACTATCGCCTAGCCGTGAAACTCCGCTCTCCCATCGCCCATAAAAAGACTAGGCTGGAGATCATCCCACTGATCGATGTCATGTTCTTCCTGCTGGCCTCTTTCATGATGGTCAGTCTCACCATGAGCAAACAGCAGACCATCAAAGTGGATCTGCCGGTGGCCACCGCTGCCAAGTCTGACTTCAAGCCGGACATGATCAACCTAGCCGTGAATGCCAAAGGCGACCTCTTCTACAATACAGATCGTGTCTCCCTACCCGACGCCGAACGCCGACTCTCCGAGCGCCACGCCATTGATCCAAACACACCCATCTATATCAGTGGTGACGCCGACACACGCCATGCCGACATGGTGAAGGCACTGGATCTCGTGCGTCAGATCGGCTTTAACAAAGTCGCCTTTAACGTCAAAGCCAGCTCGGCAGCGGCCACCCCTGCGGCAGCAAGCCCAGCACCAACGGCACCTCCTGTGAAATGAAGCGCTTTCTTCTAGCCCTCATCGTCCTTTTCAGCCTAGGCCTTTGCGTCGTCTGCGTGCTCCAGTGGCAGCGTGAAGCTTTGCTCCGTGAACGGATCGTGGATCTCGTGAAGCAGCTGGAAGCCGAGAATAAACTGCGCTTTGTCGCCGAACAAAAGGTGCATGAATACGGCCAAGAGATCGAGCGACTCGAAGGCCTGCGTGCCGAGATCGAGTCTAAACTGCTAGACGCCACTGAAGACCTGCGTGACCGCACCGTGGACCAGACTGCTCGCGGCTACAGCATTGCTGTCATCATGAATGAAGCCCTGCGAGCCAGCAGTGATCTAGAAGCTTACCAGCAGCTTGCAGGCAAAGGCACCGACGCGCTAAAAAAGCGTAACTCCGAAGTCAATGCCCAGAACGAAGCCATCGAAAAAGCCAACGCGGCAATCAAACAGCTCGCCAGCGAGCGTGATGAAGCCATCACCAAGCTCAACGCGCGGATTCAGGAGTTCAATGAACTCGCCGAGAAGTATAACAAGCTGTCGAAGAAGTAGCTCCTATGAAGTTTTGCCTTTTATTAATCGCTATACATTTAGCTCAGACCATTTACTCAATGGCGACTGAACGAATCTGGACAGATATTCAAGGACGAAGCATTAAGGCTGAGTTCATCAGTTTAGATGACGCAACAAGTCAAGTGAAGCTAAGGCTATCCAATGGCTCTGAGCCTCTTATTCCGATGAAAACACTGAGTCCGGCTGACTGTGCATGGATCGCCGAACAACAGCGCGCAAAGATGGCTTTTTTCATGGAGCAAAAAGCCAATGTAGGCAAAGTCGTCAGCCTAAAATCTGAGGGAGAAGAATCTGTTGGTTTCCACGTCTATTACCCAACAACTTTTGATCCGGCAAGTCCCCCAGCAATGATCATCATGTTCAGTCCAGGTGGCAACGGCAAAGGCATACTTGGAACAGTCAAGGCAGCTTGTGAAAGTCTGGGCTGGATTGGGGTGGGTTGTGATAACTTCAAAAATGGTGTTTCAGAATCTACGCTGGACCCTAAATGGCATGAGGTGCTTCCAGCTATTGAAAAAACCGTACTGCATAATCCTGACTTAATCTATTTGGGCGGGATGTCTGGAGGAGCACTTCGCTCTTATGACTACTCTGAAACAACAATGCGACCATGGAAGGGAGTGCTGGCAATGGGAGGTTGGCTAGCTGGAAAAACAGAACTGGGTTGTCCACCTCAAATGGCGATTGCTTGTGTCAATGGAGACAAAGATAAAGGAGCCATTGAATACGGAAAACGCGAGTTGCCAATACTTCAAAAGGCCCAGGCTACAGTTAAGTCTTTTGAGTTTTCTGGTGGCCATGTCGTCGGAACCCCAGACATCATTCTAGAGGCGATGCAATGGCTTCAAAAGACCACGGTTCCAGGTAAGCGGATGCCTTCAGGCGAACGTCATCATGCACCACTTGACCGTGACAACGGCACCCTACCCAAATAAGTTATAGCGTAGTCATAGGACAAACGTTACAGCTCGTTAAAGACTGGAACTGAGGCCAGCAACAGGCGGCCCGAACTGAGAGGTGTTAAGAAGTTCATAGCCCGGCTGTGTCTTCCGTCAGCGAAGTTCATTCCTTCTTCACAACCCAGCTTTGACTATTGAATACCACAATTCCAGTCTCTAACTTACCCGCCCTTCAGCTCAGCCTTTCACCTCTCGATCAGCGAGGTTTTGCAGAGGTTCGCGTACAGGCCGCCTTTGGCTAAAAGCTCATCGTGGGTGCCCTGTTCGGTGATCTGGCCCTGCTCCAGCACAAAGATGCGATCCGCGTGGCGCACGGTGCTCAGGCGATGGGCGATGACAAAGCTTGTGCGGCCTTCCATCAGGTGATCCAGGGCAGCCTGGATCTGGCGCTCGGTCTCTGTATCCACACTGGCGGTGGCCTCATCCAGAAGAAGGATTGGCGGATTCCGCAACAGCGCACGGGCGATGCTTAGGCGCTGCTTTTCACCCACGCTGAGTTTGACGCCACGCTCACCGACATGCGTGTCGAGTTCCTGGGGCAGGCGCTTCACAAAATCCACCGCATTGGCACTCTTTAGCACGTCCCAGAGTTGCTCATCCGTGGCGTCTCGGCGACCAATGCGAAGGTTCTCCCTGACGGTGCCATTAAACATAAAACTCTCCTGGGTGACATAACCGATCTGTTGACGCAGAGAGTTTTTATTCAGTTCATGCACTGGGATTCCATCAATGGTGATGGTGCCTTCGCTATACTCATAGAATCGTGTCAGCAGGTTGATCAGGGTCGATTTCCCTGCTCCTGTCGGACCTACCAGCGCGATGGTTTGCCCAGGCTTAGCTTCCAAATCTATGTGCTGCACCGTGGGGATACTGCCGTAGCTAAAGCTCACCTTCTCATACTTCACATGTCCCAGCACTGCAGGCAGATCACGTCCACTCGCAGTATCCGCCTCAGGCTCCGCATCCAGGATGTTAAACACACGCTCACCCGCCGCACGGCCAGTTTGCAGGATCTGATTCAGCTGATGCAGGCTCTCGATGGGATCATAGAAGAACTTCAGCAGCAGTAAAAACGCCGCCAAATCTCCTGCCGTGATCCGCCCATCCTTCAGCGCATAAGCTCCAATCCATAAGACTAGCACCATACCCACGCTGCTAAGAAAATGCATCCCTGGACGATACATGGCCCAGATCCGCATCACATGCAGCGTCGCAAGTTTGAGCTTATGACTCACGCCGTTGAAGCGGGCCAGCTCCTCAGTTTCCATGGCATAAGCTTTGATCTGGCGCATTCCCGCCACGTTATCATGCAGCAGACTATTCATCGCACTGCTGGCCTTTCTCACCGCACGGTGACGGTCTTTAGAGGTCGCTGTGTAAGCCGCCGCGCCCATGGCTAGGAAAGGGATCGGTATCAGCGCATACAAGCTCAGTTCCACATCTGCTCGGAACATGAAGACACCCACGACCAGGATTTGCAGCACCGCCACCAGTCCCTGCTCGATCCCATCAATCAGCACCCGCTCCACCGACGGAATGTCCTCACTCACCGTCGTCATGATGTCGCCAGTTGGGCGATTATCGAACCAGCGCAGCGGCAACGTTTGCAGGCGCTCATAGATGTCGCTGCGCAGATCATAAATCACCTTCTGTTCAAAGGTGTTGTTCAGTTGGATGCGCAGCGAGTTGAACAAATGCTGGGCAAAATAAGCCCCCAGCGCCATGAAAGCCAGCGGCGTCAGCCGTTCCCACTGACCCTTCGGCACCACCACATCCAGCACCTCCCGAGTCACCGCTGGGAAAACCACCACCATCAGCGTGCCCGTGATCGCACAGAAAAGCTGGGCGGCAGCCATGAACGGGTAACGACGGAGGTAGGCAAAGACGCGGAGAGTAGTTTTCACAGGGAGCAGACAAAAGAGCAGAGGGCTTGGAGATGATCAACGCACAGGATGATTGATTGGCTCTTTTTATCATTTGAGCTTCGTCATTTTTGCCGCGCCATGAGACTTTTTGCGGTATCGACTGTACAACCATGAAAACCACCCTCCTTGCCCTCCAGATTCTTTCTGTGTCATTGACTCTTGCCTCAGCTCAAGACGATGCTTCTTGGCTTCGTGAAAAAGGCACGCTCATCTTCCATGATGCCTTTGAGCGGGAGGAAGACGGCAACCTCGCCAAGGCCATCGGCAATGGCTGGAATAGTGCGACGGCGGACCGCGTGCCACACATCAAAATGGCGGATCTAGATGAAGGTATCCTAAAAGTCGCCAGTGCATCCGTCGAGGCCAAACATGCGGCACACATTCATCACGAGGCAGGATTCACGGATGGCGGGGCGATCATTCGATTCCGCTTTCCGGGTCTCAACAAAGCGGAGACTCTTCAGCTTGGCTACGTGGATCGAGAGACAACCAAAGGCGTCCACGCGGGGCATCTCTGCTACGGCATTCTTTCGCAAAGCAGCATCACTCTGACCGATCACAAAACCGGCGTCATGAACTTAGAGAACCGGAAACGGAGGGAGGAGGCCGTGGCTAAGAAGCAAAAGGTCCCAGCTGACCTGGAAGCTCTACTGAAGACCAAGAGCATCAACGTGCCTTACAAAGCGGATACGGAGTGGCACGAACTCGCCCTGATCACCGAAGGCGATGAAATGCGCCTGAGCATCGACGGCAAATTGCTGGCCAAACATCACTCCGAAGGTTTTGCCCACCCCATGAAGCGCTGGTTCAGTTTTCTCATCAACAACACCGTCTGGATTGATGACGTGAAGATCTGGAAAGTTCGGTGAAACTGGTGGCTGCTCTGTGCAAAATTGATATTGCGCAATGCATTCATTGCGTGGGCAAATGGCGAAGCTCAGCCAGTGATCGTCCTCATCCTCTTGATCACCGTCTCCTCCCTCAGTTTCTCCGGAACAAGATCTGATAGGCACTCCATGAAATGACGTTGCTCCAGCAGCCAGCCAAACTTCTGCCGCAAAAAACCACGCACATCCGGCGCTGCTTGCTGAATCTCCTGTATCAACTCGCTCCGTCCATTCACCACGGCGAGGATGTCGCCGATGTCTTTGCTCATGAGGAAGTTGTTTTGACCACGGCTGAAAAAGGCCTCGAACTTTGTGGCGAGGAAACAAGGTGCGGACGCTCTCCACGCTTTGCACCCCGGCAGCACCTCGACTTGCTCCGCGTCTTTCATCAGAAAGACAAACCAGCGGTTGTGAGGCATGAACTGTATGGGGCGATGAGGTAGCGAATCAATTCGCACACCCTTCCATTCCCATGTGGCAGGCTCCGCATACTCATCGTTTGGACGCCGGAACCCCACGCCCTCCAGCGCTTTTTACATCGCGAAGAATTCTGGATGGCTTGCGATCTCCAGCACCAGATCGACATCCTTCGTGAACAATGCCTGCGGTGCTTCAGGATCAGTGATGAGCATGCTCACGATGCCGCCGCCGGTGAAAACTGGGTCCAACCGCGTCCGCAAGGCGCTCTCCTCGTCCTCCATTTCAAAATCAAACCTTGGCAGCCTCGGAAAATGCACCGCCAGCGCCTGTGGCAACAGCACCGCCAACTTGGCGATGATCTCGCGGCACTGCTG
>JAPLUM010000281.1 GCA_026397605.1 Verrucomicrobiota bacterium
CGTTGACACCTGCATCCTCGCGACTTCCGGCGTACCTCACCATCGGACTTTAGTCGGATACACAAGCCTCTGACATCCTGGGCTGGGAGGTCAAAACCGCCCCAGGTAAACCTCGCGAATGAGCGGTTTGCCCGGCGCGGAATCCAGGACGAGCAGATCAATCTCATGGCCCTTGATGATCTTGTAGGTGGAGGGTGAGTGGGGAAGCTTGAAGCGCTTCTTCATGTCCACGCCGTGCGCGGCAAAGCGGATGATCACATAGTAAGAGCGAATGTAGGAGCGCTGAAAGGCGGGGGCGTTGTCGCTGTGACTGGCTTCACGGGAGTAGATGTCCACGTCCTCGACGATGCCTTTGATGATGGCCCCGCGGCAGAGGACGCTCTTCACCCAGAAATAGCGCCGCACCAAAACCATCACGGCCAGAGCTGCGACCACGACACCGATCAGCGGCCCCCACTGTGCGGCAAAGATTTCAAAGGGTGATTGCACCACCTTCACCACGGAGGGCACGGGTTGAGTCGCCCATTGGATGCCAGCGGCGGCGAACAACGAAAAGCCAATCGTCTGCACGGCACGCTGGATGGTGAAGTCGCGGTAATAGAGAGACTTGAGGCTGGGGATGGATGGAGGTGTGGAGTTCATGAGGGACGAGCGATTTGCCATACCAAGGCGATGAGCATGACGGCGGCAGGCAGCAGTGAAACGCCGATGGACAGGCCGTAGCGTTTGCTCACCAGCAGATAGATGCCGACGCCGATACCTGCGGCGGAGAGGAGCGAGAAATTGAGCACCCAGAGCTTCACGCGATGCAGCGATTCCTCGCTTTTATTGTTCGCGAGCGAGGCAGCTGCGAAGGCCCACATGGTCAGCGTGGAGCCAGCGGTGAAGATCATGGCGGCGATGGCACTGATGGTTTGGAGGATATTCATGAGGGGCGAGTGAATTGTTCGAGTTCGCGCAGGGTGATGCGGAGGCAGTTCACGAGCGTGGCATCGTGACGCGCGACTTTTCGCATGAAGGCGCGTAGGGCGGTGGTCATGGCCATTGAGTTCAGTCGCTGCTCGATGGCGATGATGAGCGCGAGTTCCACACGCGGCCATTTTTGAATGCGATCAGGCATGTTCTCACGCGGAGTCATCGGCACGGCATCGAGCAATTCAATCAGAGCTTTTTCAAGCCAGGGCAGTGACTGCGAGGTCGCGCGCAGCATGAGCAGAGCGACATCGAGTGAGCCTTCGCTCACGGCGTTGCCGAGCTGGGATTCGGCGTCGCTGCGCTGCATGAGCAACTCGGCGGCGATGAGGCTGTCCCCGCGTGTGCGGGTGATGAGGTGCTCTGGGTCGGACTGCGGTGTGAGCTGAAGGTCAGCCCACAAGGAGGCGAAGTGGGCAAAGGATGGCGGGAGGCTCGCAGGCGGCTCATCTTTGGGGAAGCCGCAGTTCAGCAGGCGATCACGAGTGCTACGGCTGTGTTGTTCGATGATGAGTTGGGCTTCTTGTTCTTCAAGTTGCTCGGGCGTTTTGCAGCGCAGCTTTGCTGGCAGGTAAAGTGTGGTGCTGCGTGTCCATGACTGATGCATGTGCCAGAGAGACGGCGGCTGTTGCACGACCACGCGCGGCCACTGGGCCAGCCAATGCAGATGTTCATCTGCCACGTTGATCTGAAAATAGACGGTGGAGGATTCACCCGTGAAGCGCCCATCATCGCCACGCGCTTCAGCGCAGGTGACGGTGCGGCAGTTCATGCAGGCGCGCAGAAGGCCGGGCCCTGCGAGCGTTTCAAACATCACGGGCCGATGCAGCTTCGCGTCACATCCGCAAGCCACGGCGCTCTGGCCGAGAATGGTTTCGGCAGGCTTGGGATGCGCGAGTTGATGTCGGCTCAGTGCGTTCATGCAGGCCAGGCGAAGCGGGTGGATTTGGGTTCATCAGCGCTGCCGTCGAATTTGCGAAGCTGCAGGAACATCTCGATCTCATGCGGCTTGCCATCTTTGACATGCACGCGGAACTGCACGCAGCGGGTATCGCCGTCACTTGGATCGATGCTGAAGCCCCAGGTGAAGAATGGCTTACCCTGAGCACCTGTGGAGCGTGCGTTGCCCTTCATGGCATCGGGTTCAAAGACCGCGCCTGAGGTTTGCTTTCCAGAGATGCGCACGCGCCAGGTCCCGGAGCTGTCGGTTTCCTTGTAAGCGACGAAGGCATAGTCGTCGTTGTTCACGGCGTCATAGGCGTCGAGATAGCCGAGCTGTTGATACTGTGTGCCGCCGGGGACGGAGTCGGGTGTGTGGATGAGTTGTGTGGTGTTCATGGTTGTGGAGGAGATGTTTCAAGGTGTGAGGGTCGCGGCTCGCCAGAAGACGCACATGGCATAGTAGCCGAACCAGACGAGCAGAAAGGGTAGGCACATGATCTCCAAGTTCATGCCCGTGAAGATCATGCGCGCATAGCCAACCATGACGATCACGGCGAGTGCGGCGACGCTGTGCAGAAACCAGCGTGTGCTGGGAGTGAAGACGGAGACGAACATGGCAAGCGAGAGCACGCCGATCATGATCTGCCATGGGCCAATGTGCCACGCCTCGGCCTTTGGGGCGGTCCCTTCGGTGAAGGCTGTGGCGAAGAGTTTCGTGGTGTAGCCGAGGACGCCGACGCCTTCTTTGGCGATAGATGCTGTGTCACGCACAAACACGACGAGGCTCAAAAGGACGAACGCACCGACGGAGGTGAGCGCGGTGATGATGCGCAGGATGATGAAGAAAGCGTTCATGACAGAGGTGGGTAGATCGCGTTCTCGGTGGGATCGGCTTCGTTGTAGAGCACCCACTTGGGTTGACCGGCATAGAGGCGTTTGGCGGTCGTGTCGAAGCTTGTGATGACACCTTCCAGCATCTGGCCATCGACCCGGAAGTGATAGACGACGCGTGAGGGCTGACGCCCATTGATCTGCTGAGAGGTGTCCACACTGATCTGGTAGATGCTACCCTGCACAGCCTTGCCTGAGCGGAAGGCACGCAGTCGCGCTGAAGCGTTTTTCCAGCCGTGGTGAAACATCGAAACGCCGCCTAACACAAAGAACAACGGCAGCACGGCGGCCCAGAGCTTATTTACGATCATGGGGATGGCAAAGAGCAGGCCGACAGCCACAAATCCAGGGCCGATCAGCACTGCAATGTTCTGTGACCAGCGCACGCGCCGCACATAGGCTTTCGGCAGCTTGCGCGGCGCAGGCGGTGGTTCTGAGCCGAGTTCCTGCCCCATTGGGGGTGAGATCGGTCCACCACAATGCTGGCAGTGGCTCTGCCAATTGACAGCGGATGTGGTACACCAGGGGCAAGTATGCATGAGCGTAGGCTGCTGGTGGCTTAATTGGCCGTGCGCACGACGACGGCACTGATATCGCTGATGGTCACGGTGGCTTCATACATCTCCTTGCCGGTGAGGGCGGTGAGATGCACGACGCTATCACCGACGAAGGTGAGCTTGCCGCTGAGGCTTTGGCCGGACTTGAGTTGCAGTTCGACCTGTTTGCCGGACTGCGACTGAAGCACAGTGGCTTGCGTGCTGTCCTTGGCAGGCGTGAGGGTATTGGCATGGGCGCTAATGTTCATGGCTGTGGCGATGATGAGGAGTTGCAGTGTTTTCATCAGGTTAGGTTTGTTGCGTTGTTGAGGTGGGTCATTATGGCTTGCCGATGGTGATGGTGCCGGTCTTCAGGCCATCGAAGAAGTAACCAGCGCCGGAGCCGTTGAGACCGGGAAGATCAGACAGCACGCCGTAAAAGGGCAGTACCTTCGTGGTGCCGGGTAGCACGAAACTGCCACTGAAGGCACCAGTGCTGGGCATGATACTGAGTTTCAGCTTCTCAGCATCCACGGGTGGTGTGATGGAGGTGAGATTGACCGTGAGCGCCTTGGTCAGTGTATTCATCAGAGGTCCACCCGTGAGCGTGGCCTTGCCAGTGCCGGCGCCCCAGCATTCCAGTGAAGTGCGGACATTCACTGCGGGTGAGTAGCGGTAAATCGTAAAACTGCCCTGAAATGATGCCACTCCGGCTTTGAGC
>JAPLUM010000324.1 GCA_026397605.1 Verrucomicrobiota bacterium
GGTCGATCCCACCTACTTTCCCATGCAGGTGCTACTGGATAGCATGACGCCCACCTCCAGTTCCGAGGTGTCTCTGACGAATTTTGAATGGAAACCAGATCGTCTCGTTCTACGCGGTCGCATGCCGACAGCGGCCTTAGCCCTGCAGTATGCCAATGAAATCACGGAGGTCGAGAATCTCACTCGCTATGCCTGGGAGACACCTGCGCCGACCATCGCCAGTGATAACAGTGCCACCTTTGAACTTACAGGAGAGATCAAGCCATGAAGCGTAGTGAAAAAATTCTCTTAACCGTTTTTGGCTTCGTCTTTCTCATCATCGTCGGTGGTGGGATGCTAGCCTTCGGAATCCAAAACTACCGCAGCATTCAGGATGAGTCAGCCAGCCTGGCTAAGCGCATCACGGAGATGAAAGCTGCAATCGCTGAAGGCAGCGAGTGGCAGCGCCGCAGTCAGTGGCTGGATGAAAGCGTGCCAAGCTTCACCTCACGACAAGACGCCTCTTCAAAGCTGCTCGATATGATCCAAAAGGAAGCGGATAAAAACTCGCTTACCCTTGCAGGCAAAGAGTTCATTGAAGAAGTGAAGCAGCTCGCACCTGATGGCCTACCCGTCGAAGAAGAAGGCGGCTACTTTGATCAGGCCTCTGTAAAGATCACTATCACAGGAACCAAAGAGCAGCCCTTGTTTGGCTGGATGCATGCGCTTCAGCAGCCATCGGCTTTTCTCGGCATCACCCGCCTCCAGTTGACCCCTAGTGGCCAGGGAAAGACAGTGAATGTTGAAGTCGAGATCACCCAATTCTATCGCGAAAAAGCCGCCGCAAAAATCACCAAAGCTGACATTGGAGGACGCCTATGAAATACTTGTTTACCCTACTTTTGACTGCAACAGCGGCGCTTGCTGCTGAGCCCCCTGTGGCATTCCCTGATCTCCAGCACTTCGCCCCGCTCTGGGAGCGCTCCATTTTCACCACGCGGGACCTTCCTTCTCCTGATGCCCCTGTTGGACCTATCTTCACAGACTCATTGAGCCTCGCTGGCATCTATGAGGTGGATGGCCAAGTCGTCGCGGTCATCGTGGACCGCACGACCTCACAGATTCATGAGGCCCGCATCGGTAGCGAGAATGAATCAGGCATTAAAATCCGCAAAGTCCAACCCGGTGCCAGCATGGATAAGACCCGCATCCAACTGCAAAAAGGCGATCAAGCAGGTTGGGTGGGCTTTGCCGATGCCGCTCCTGCGGAGACCGTCGCCCCAGCTATCACGGGCCAGCAACAAGCCCAGCAGCCTGCCACCCCAGTAGCACCTCAGTCCCTGGCTTCGCCCCTGTTGCCTGCCTTGAATCAGGCTCCCACCATGCCCCCTCCAGCTGCTCCAGTTTCTCCTCCCGTAGGTTCTGCCGAGGTCCCTGGAGACGTTCCTTTACCACCACCCTGAGTTCTGACCGCGTGCCTGAGTCTGTAGAGAATTAGATTGCTTGGTTTCCTTTTGGGTGAGACTTCTATGCACATGCTTGCCCTCTTGGAGCTTTACCCAACCACCCCATGGACAGCCTTCCAGCTGCTCTTAGCTCTTCTCATTGGTCATGCATTGTGTGATTTTCCACTCCAAGGAGAATACTTAGCCAACGGCAAAAACTGGCGTTTCCTCAAACATCTCCAAGATCCGTCCCGCCCTCCGCAGATCTGGATCGTCTGCATGGCCGCTCATTGCCTCATCCATGCAGGAGCCGTCTGGATCGTGACAGGATCAGCCGTTTTAGCCATGACAGAACTCATCCTGCACTGGTTGATTGACGTCGCCAAATGCCGTGGCATGACGAGCTTTAATCAGGATCAGGCGCTGCACGTGACCTGCAAAATCAGTTATGTCGTGCTGCTATACTTCTGGCTTCCTTGATTAGCGATAATCACTCCACTTTGAGCACGCCAT
>JAPLUM010000633.1 GCA_026397605.1 Verrucomicrobiota bacterium
GGCCAATAGTAACTTTAGCGCAGGTGCCTCTGCCAGCTACAGTGTCGTGGCCCGTAATGCGGGCACCTTAACGACAGGTGGTAAAGTCACAGTCGCCGTTGTTTTGCCCGCTGGGCTGACCGCCACGGCTCTGACAGGATCAGGATGGAACATTGTTGCAGATAAAGGATCGACGGTTTCAGCCTCGCGCAATGATGCACTACCTGCTGGAGCCAGCTATCCTGCGCTAACCCTTGTTTTGAACATCGCGCTGAATGCTCCTGCTTATGCCAGCACCCAGGTCACGGCATCAGGTGGGGGGGAGATCACGACATCGAACAATAGCGTGACTTTGGTGACACCTATCGCCTCGACGGGTGCCAGTCAGTTCTCTTTCAGTAGCAGCGCTTATCGCAGCCGTGAAGACAGCGGCAAGGTAAGCGTGACGATTCTCAGATCGGGTGATCGCAGCGGCACGGCAGCCGTGACTGTTAGCGCTCTGTCGGGGATTGCTAAGGTTGTTAGCGACTTTGATGCGTTCAGTGAGGTCGTGACTTTTGCAGATGGTGAAGTTAGCAAGAGTGTGGATATCGGCCTCAAAAACGATGCCAAGGTTGAAGTGAATGAATCCTTCACAGTCAAACTAGACGCTGTCACTGGAGCCGCTTCTCTCGGGTTGCCGAATCAAGCCAAGGTATTCATTTTGGAAAACGACGTCAAGGTACCCACCGTGACATTAACCACACCCACGGCTGGTGCTCATGTGGTCCTTTCGGAACTAACGATCCAAGGCGCTGCGGCTGATGATAAGGGGATCGAAAAAGTACAGGTATCAGTCAATAGCAGTACTTTTAGTGATGTGATGCTCAAGGTGGCAGCTAATGGTCTGAGCGGCACTTACTCGACCACCATTCCGGCTATTGCAGGACTGAACACGGTTCGTGTTCGTGCCGTCGATCAGCTGGGGCTGATCGGAAATGAAGTGGTTCGGCAGTTCACCTTCAATCCACTGCGCCCACTCACCTTGGTCATTCAATCTCCTTCCTCCGGCACAGTGACCCTCTCGCCTGCGGCAAGCTTGGATCGGTTGGAAGTGGGTAAAAGCTACACACTCACGGCGCAGCCAAAAACGGGCTTCCTCTTTGATCGGTGGACTGGTCCGAGCCTTCAGGTAAGCGCCAAAAAACTCACCTTTACGATGTCTGAAGGGCTGACTCTCACGGCAGCCTTCTCGGCCAATCCTTACAGCCTTGCCAACTCAGGTCAGTATGCTGGGCTGGTCACTTCTCTGAGCAGCGTGTCACGCAGACATGAAAATCATGGCTTCATGAGTGTCACCCTTTCTCCTGCCGGCACTTTCTCTGGCAACCTCAAGTTTGGCGCTGCCAGTTTCCCAATCGTTGGAGAACTGCATCCCAATGGTGAAGCCCGCTTTGGCATAGATCGGCGGCCCGAGCTGATTATTCCACGGCTGAATCAGCGCAGTCTAGTCTTTGCCATGACGATGAATCCCAGCACTCGGCGCATTCTTGGAAGCGTGGCAGAACAGGGAAGGGATGGTCTTGTGCCGCGCTCTCAGTTTGCCCTTGCGCGACGGAATGCAGTGTTGCCTGCTGCCTCGCCATTACTGAAGGGGCGTGGATCATACACGGTGACCTGGACTCCCATCGCGCAGCCTGGATTGGCTCTCACGGACTATCCACAGACTGCCACATCTTTGACTGGAACGCTGACTCGCTCTGGTCTGTTTAGCATCGCTGGTGTTCTGGGGGATGGCGCACCGTTTACGGTATCTTCTGCACTCGATGAGGAACTGAAATGTCCTCAGTTTGTCCTTCTTTACGGGAAAGCTGGAAGCCTTGTTTTTCGCAGTGACTTTAACGACCCGATGTCTTCTGGCAGCTTCCAGTCTCCTGCATCTCTTTGGTTCAGGCCAGTATCCAATTTCGACCCCTATCCTCTAGGATGGGCCGAGGGCATTACCTTTGATTTATCGGGTGTGACAAAGCCTTGAGTGACGATTCGCGCATCTCTTAGAATCCGAGGCAGCCTAGCGAGCCAAATATTCAAATAAGAAAAGTAGGAAGGCAGGAAACAATACTGCCCTGCTGTCTTCATTTATTCGTTTTGAGTTGGTTATGCCATTGACACTGTCTGCTAGAAATAGACGTGAATGAAAAGGCTAGCAAGACACCCGATCTCCTGTTTTGGGCGCTCGGGCGGGGCGGACCTACTGGAAAATACGTAGGTTTCACGTACGCGGGTTCGGGATTCTTGGGGTTTACAGGTGCTTTTTGGGTTTGTTTGTATCCGAAAAAAGTCAAACATAGCCGAAGAGCTTACAAAAGTGCGGAGATGTAACAAAAATTGTCTTGCCAGAATTTATTCTTTTCTATAACCTGAGATTATGAGCTTGAAATGCACGGTCATATCCAACGTTATCCCTACAGGGAGCGGCGTTGTGACTAGTGGTTTCAGAGGCGTAGCTCGGATTCTATGGAGCGCAGGCGTCCCGCCTGTGGTATTAAAACAGAGCTCAGATAATCCGCCAAGGGACACTGCTGGCAGTTTGGAAAGCGGATCGTCGCATTTTTTTGTCGCAAAGACTATCAGGGAAGGCGTTTGGATTGGGACGGAAGCCGTTTTATTTGGCAAGATCGCAACTTGGTTTGCTTTGGACCGAGTCTTTTCGTCAGCAAGGCAATCTTCTCGTTTGCGGGCTCAACGCTCTGTGGAGCTGAAATCACCTTTCAAATCAGGGAGGGGACTGTCTCTGTCATGAACTTAACCTTATTTACGGGGGGCTCAGCCTTCTCACCTGGGACAAGACTTTCGGAACTCCAAACCAAAGGCCGTCGGTCTCAACCATTACGGCTTCCGTACCGATTTAAAGCCCGTCAAATCGGGTCATTCCCGCTTCAGTTGCGCACTGGCGTTCCTCAACCTTGGCGCACAGCGTCTCATCGCTGGATATTGCGCCGTCCACTCGGGTTTGCCATGCTTCCCCATGCAACGAAAGCGCGTCAGCTCGGGTTTGAACTGCCTTCCTGCCAGAGTCAACCGCTTCAGGAGCGGAGTCAAGGTAGGCGCACCTCGCCAGAGTGCGGGATTGGGCAGCGTCGATCCTCCCAGCATCCACGTTCTGGCCCCGCGTGCGGGGCGGCTACCTGCACAATTTCCACGTTCTCGAGAACGCGGCTACCACAAACAAAAACCAACCCAAGCAACCATGGCTAAAATACCCGTGACCTGGAATGGAGTTGATGCTCAGGGCAAGCCATTGCGCTGGGACAGCGGCCTAACATGGAATGGATTTTTGCTTACACCCCAACCGAAGAATATGTACCAGCTCCGTGTCCTCCTTGGCTTTGCCACTGCCTCTGATCATTCGTTGGAAGAAACCGCTCAAGCGGTGCTTTCCAATCTTTACGACATTCCTGCCTATGCCAATCCGCCGGTGACCAAAGCGGACCTTCAGGCGGCTCTTTCGGCCTTCAGTCTAGCCATACCGGCGGCTTTGCATGGTGGCCCCCTTGACACGGCGGATAAGAACAACAAGCGTGAGGTTCTCATTCGCCTGCTGCGTGAGCTGGCCAGTTTTGTCCAGCCTAAGCATGAAAACGATTTGGCCAAGCTGCTAAGCAGCGGTTTTGAGGCCGTGAGCACCAACCGCGCCTCGGTCCAGTTGGCGCAGCCGACGATTAAAGACATCCTCAATGGCATGTCCTGTCAGCTTCTGGTGCGTGTGGGCCCCATCGCCAATGCCAAATGCTATGAGGTACGCTACGCCCTGATCGGCCTCGGCGGCG
>JAPLUM010000453.1 GCA_026397605.1 Verrucomicrobiota bacterium
TGGCTCGGGAGTGCCCAGCCACTCCAGATCGAGTTCGATGCCAACGGCCGCCCCCGTCAGGTCGCTACGCCGGATGAACTGCTCCGCCCAACGCTCGCCCTGCGTAAAGGCAGCCTGCACACCCTCGCTAATATCACCGCCCGCGTCACCTCGGCTGAGATTCAGCCTCCGCTGGATACCACTCTTGCGGGTGGTCGTGGCCTCGGTGCGGTAGTCAGCGGTGGTCGCGCTGCCGTGGTCCTCAAATACGGCACGAATGTCTTCTTTGCCGCCCAGACTACCTCTGCCACTCAACCGTAGGCTGGCCTTACTGCTCTACCATCACCCGGCGCTCTCACTCGAGGGTGCCGGGTTTTGTCTGTGGAGTCATAGGGTCTATTTAAGCTGAGTCATGGCAATGCAGTGCAGTGCGCCGCCTTCGGTGACGAGGTCTTTGCAGGTGACGGGGGGACCGGGGGCAGGCTGCAACTGGCTGAGAAAAGAGACGGATTTGATGGCTGGCAGATCACCTCCTCCGGTGAGCGCGAAGTGAGGCAAGGGCTGCCACTCAAAGAGGAATGGATTTGCCATTCATTCATTCTCCCACCCTGCCAAACCGCACAGGTAATCAACCCGTGCCACGATTCAGGAGACCCAGAAACGGCGCTTGGAGGACCAAGTGCCCTACCCTTTGACGCGGCGGCTGACGGAACTGATGGGTTTTCCGCCCAGTTCGCTGCAAGTTTCAAGCGTACTGGAATATAATAATTATCAAAATAGCAACTCTTCAGCTTGACGAAATCTCGGAACACTCGGTCATTTCCGCTGAATGACTATGACTTCCCCCAATTCGATTTCAATGAGCCAGCCAAAGAATGTTTATGCCTTGGCCTTTTTTGGTCTGCTGGCGCTTATGGTTGTGGCAGGTGGGGGTTTCTTCTTCTCTCAGCGTTCAGCACCCAAGTCTGAGGCGGTGGCCATTCAAAAGGTTTTGGATCAGTATCAGATTTGCCATGAAGTGATCAAATCCCAAAAGGAAGCCAAGGTGCCCGGAGGAAAAATCTTCAAAGAGACTGCCGAAAACCTGCGTCGGATAGATGTCTCCGATTGCCCAAGTGACTTTTGCGAAGCTCATGTCCGCCTCGTTGGGTCGATAGAGAACACGGGGCTGCTGTTGGCCAGTTATCCTGACACCTTTTCGATAGTGAAGGATATGGGCTTGAAGCTTTTGGGAGGCAACTGGCATGCTGGTTATAGCAAAATCAAGGATCGGGCTGATCAGGTGATCCAGGACGTAACGACCTGCCACACTGAGGTCGACGCTCTGGCGGCGCGCTATGGTGCGAGGCTGGTGGAGTGGTGAGCGGACTCGAAACTAAAATATCCTTCTTCTCATCGCCGAACTTAACTTCTATTGATCCTCATGCAGGCCACTCACGAACTTGTTCCGCCGCTCAATCATGTCTTTGTGGACTTCGAGAATGTACATCATTTCGATGCGAGCGTCATCGGCACGAAGTCGGTGAACTTTACGCTACTGCTAGGAGCGGAGCAGACCAAGCTGGACGCTGAACTGGTGGAAAAGCTGATGGAGCATGCTGCTAGTGTGCAACTCATCCGCCTGACCTCCTCCGGCAAGAATGCACTCGATTTTGCACTCGCTAACTACGTAGGGAGGGCTGTGAGCACTAACGCTCATGCCTTCATTCACATCATCTCTAAGGACAAGGGATTTGACCCGCTGATCGAACACCTGCGGAGTCGGCACATTCATGCGCACCGCCACGATAGCTTTGCTGAGCTGACTTTCAGCGCCAAGCCAAAAGTAGCTCCCGAAACGCCAAAAGCAGTGACTAACGCGCAAGAGGAGCCTCTGATTCGCGTGCTGAAGCACCTCCGGAAGAACGTCGCGAATCGGCCGAAAAAGAAGAAGACCTTGCTGAGCCACCTTAAATCCCAACTAGGCAAAGGAACAACCGACGCTGACGCCGCAGGTCTGCTGGAAAAGCTCCAGAAAGCTGGCCGTATCCGAATCAGCGATAAGGATGACGTGACTTACCACGTCTAGCGTGTGGGTGCTGGGGGGGACTTGCGAGATAGGACAGCTGGACTCTCGGCGTGAACACAAATGCCGAAACACTTTTTTCGGTGACGTTAAAGTAGCCGCAAACACTCCTGAAAAACGTCTTTGAAAAACTACTGGCTACCGCCGCTGTCCCGCCTAGGCTTTCGTACATAGACATGCCCAGTGAATTTGATATCCAATACGCCGTGGAAAACACGGAGGTGATCCACGAACCGGATCGCCGCATCGACACCTTTGGCAGCACCCAGTTTGAATTTCAGCTCGTGACTGAACCCATGGATCATGTGAACACC
>JAPLUM010000388.1 GCA_026397605.1 Verrucomicrobiota bacterium
AGAAGTGAGTGATGATGGAGCCAAAATTCAACTGGCCCGTGAAGTGCGCGAGGGATGTCGCCACCGAGGGGAAAACATTCCCGGTAAAGACGGTCGATGGCGACTGCTCGGTGTGAGTGATCTGCGTCTCGATACGATAGGTCTGAGGCGGCAGGATTGAAGTCGGGTCCACCTGAATGATGCGCGTGCCCGTCACTGTCGCGGGCATTCTGGGACCAGCACCTGTGAAGCTGTTCACACCGGGCACAGGAAAGATGCCATTGGTGATGGTCGAAGGTTTGAGCGAGCCGTCGCTATGCAGCCGCAGGGCGGTGCTGTCGAGGTTCACGACAACCGGTTTCGGATCATTGGCTGCGTCCCAATTATCGTAGCGATGCAGCCTGTAGCTCACAGTGACGGGGATGGTGGTCAGCGCAGGATTCGTCTCTAGCAGGAAGTCGCGGTTGATGACGACGCTGGTAATTTCTGAAACCACATTGAGCGCCGTCGAGGCTGGGTCCGTGCCTTTGAGGTGGATGTAAGTGAAGCCCGTCGGCTGTGTCCGCGTGTCCGCTATGGCAGAGGTGCCTGTGTTTACCAACTGCACGTGCAGCCGGTAAAGCACGCCGACTTGCAAAGGCAACGCCGCCGTCGGGATGAGGCCGCCGTTCACCGTGCGCGTGTCCGGGACCATCGGCGGTGTGATCGTCCCCGCCGTCGAGGTGGATGTGATCATCACCGAATTGTCCGGTGCCACCAGGCTCCACTGGATGGCGTAGGCTCCAGGTGTGTTGATGGTGATCTGGCAGCTCGTGTCGATGACATGCCGGTTCGTCGCGCCCACCCCATCCACCGCATCTGCGCCGATGACGTATCCCGGCACGACGTAACTCGGCAGCGATACGCTGTTGATCGTGTTCTGCGCGGATGCGGAAGCCGCACAGAAAAGAGCGGCTACGAATAGGAGAAGCTGGAGTCGTGATCGCATCATGAGAAAGCAGTTGGTAAAGAACGGAGCTCTCTTTTGCCCTCAAGGTTTCAGCCAAAGTGAAAAATTATGGCCAGCGGGCAAAGTCCAGCGCTCCGTAAGTCAGACATGTCGTCCGCCCTGTCTATCGGACTTCCAGTCCGAAGATAGCGGAGGACACCTCCACCTTAATCTTCCATCTAATTCATCGGACGCGGAGCAATAGGCGCGGCCTTCAGGTCGAGAACAATGCGGAAACCATAGATCGGTTTTGCCCGGCTCATCCGGTCGAACTGTTTTGCTTCCAGGAGGCAGGCGCGCGGGGCGTTCGTGCCCCATGAGCCGCCGCGGATGTAATAACTCCTCGCACGCGAGGCGGATTCACGTGTTGGAGCTTCGGTATCCGTCCATTCCGCGATGTTGCCGGAGAGATCGTAGATCCCCAGCGCATTCGGTTTGAAGACGCCCACTGGCGCGGTGCGCGGATAGGGATCACGCCGGCTGAGACTGCCCGTGTCAAGCGGCCAGGGCTGCACCTCGAGTGCCTCAGGGCCTCCGAAGTTTGCCTCCACATTCGGATCGCCTTCGTCAATAGCAGCGAGGATCGAAAGCGGAATTTTGGCATGAATGATTAGCAGCGCCGCCTGGTTCCATTCTTCATCGGTGGGCACACGGTAGCGCTGGCCCTCGCTGATCCGGCCCTCCTGACGCTCATTCCAAGTGAGCCAGGCACAGAACATCCGCGCATCCAGCAGATCCATGCCGCAGACCGGATGCTCGGGCGTCTGGTTATAGCCCGCGCCAGGCTCGCGCCATGTCGGACGCTCCGCTGGTGCGCCGGGCGGCAGGTGCTTTGGCACCAGCACCTTGCCGCCGAACATCGTGCGCGGATCGTTTTCGCCCGATCGCCAGTCGGGCATCAGTGCACTGTCGTCCTTGAAGAATAACTCAAAATCGCGCACCCGCGTCTCCCAGATCGAGAAGAGCACGTTCGTTTCCGGCACAGGAACAAATTTCATCTCCAGGCTGTTGGTCCACGGATTTTCCTTCGTCGCCGTTACTGCAGCGCGAAACTCCGACCGCTCATCACCATCACGTTTCGCAGACCACCACGCTCCCACCGCCGCGCCGATACCGAGTACGGTGATCGTAGCAGCTGCCACGATCCATTTCATGCGACGCTTCTGTTTCACAGGTCCGAGCCGGTGCTCAGCAGCAATCCTCTCCACTGACACCGCAAAATCGGACACTGAGGCAAGCCGCCGTGCCGGATCATCCGCGAGTGCCTGGCTCACCAGCGCGTCGATGCTCCGGTCGAGCCCTGTGATCTGCGAGAGCGGCGTGAACTGCCCCATCGGCACCACGCCCGAGAGCAGTTCGTAGAGCAGCACACCGAGCGCATACACATCCGCACGCGCATCAGCCGCACGTGCATGCCGCGTTACCTCAGGCGCGACGTAATACGGCGTGCCGAACGTGTCGCGTGTCTGCGTGAAGCTGTAGCCAACCGTTGAATCGACCAAAGTCTTCGCGAGACCAAAGTCCGCCACCTTCACCGTGCCATCCTGTCCGATAAGGATGTTCGCTGGCTTGATGTCACGATGTACGAGATTGTGATCATGGGCATGAGCCACGCCGGCGCAGACTTTTGAAAAGATGTCGAAGGCGCGCTCCGTATCCAGCCGCTGAGCACGCAGCAGACGGCGCAGATCGCAACCATCGACATACTCCATGACGAGGAAGTGGCGGCCATTGGCCATCTCACCGTGATCGAGCACACGGACCACGTTTGGGTGATTGAGCTGGGAGAGCGCAGCGACCTCTGCCTCAAACCTGGCGGCGGTTTCTGGATCGCGTGTCAGGCGGCCAGCCACCACTTTCATGGCCACATCACAACCGCCCGCGATCATGATGGCGCGATACACCTCTCCCATACCGCCGCCGCCGACGAGTTCGTGGATCTCGTAACCCTGCACAGTGAAGGTGTTCGGCTCCTTTTCCTCAAGATCCGGCTCATCGAGCAAAAGTAAATCCGATCTCATGCTGCCCGCCACACATGCGGCGCACAACCCACCCACGAGCATTCGCTCCGGCTGCGGCAGTCCACAGCGCGGACATGTCACCTTGATGGATCGTGTTTCACTCACAGCTCAAAACAGTTAGCAAATAGCGCAGTTCCTCTTCGACATTCGCGCCTGGCTCCATCGTGCCGGCCACTTCTTCACGCAATTCGTCCGCGAGACGGCGGCGTGCGCGATGCACTTCGAGTTTAACCTGACTTTCATTCATGCTAAGTGATGCTCCGATTTCCGCATAAGGTTTCAGCAAATCTGGACTGATCAGCCCCGCCTTCAGCTCCATGAAGAGTGCCCCGCGACCACGCTCGCTGTATCGTCCCTCAAGTTTTTCCATCGCCCGCCGCATGACCGACCACGCCCAGCGCCGGTCGAACCAATGATCCGCGCGCTCCGGCTCGCTCGGCACATCAAAGGCCTCCGCGTCATCCATCGACACGATCACCACGCCTCCCCCACGCTTCTGCCGCGCCGCATCACGCCGCGTCGTCGCGAGCTGATTGCGCACCGCCTGCCGCAGGTAACTGCGCAGCCGCCCGCGCTCTGGCGACACGCTTTCCAGCCCACCACCATTGATGAAGCGGGCCAGAAACTCCTGCGTCTCGTCCAGCGCCTCCTCACGATCACACCCAAGCGCGCGCAGATAGGTGTAGATCGCCGGCCAGTAGCCTTTGCACAGCTCCTCTAGCACCTGACGCGCGTCAGTATCGCCCCGCTGCACCTGCATGACCTTTGTCCATGCCGTGATGGGAAACGCTGCGCCTGCTGTGAGTGAGCGATGGTCAGACATGGGGCAGACCAAACACTCAACCCTCAACATAGCAACACCAACTCTGATGTAGGCTACGGCGCCCACGATAGGCGATAAAACTTTGCTCCTAGGCTGCTGGTTTCTTGCCATGTGGCAGTGGTGGCGGGAGTTGTGTCTGCGGTGCGGATCGTTGTGGCTGACTGCCAATTGATCAGATCAGCGGAGGACTCGATGGTGTAGCTTTTAAGCGGATCGATCTCAGAAAGGGCTAGCATGTTTTGTGTTCCAGTGCGTGTCAGGGTCATTTGCGGGCCTGTTCCGAGCTGGACTTCCCAGGCGATGCCATAGGTCACGGCATCTGTGTCTGCGCTCACCTCCAATGCATACTCGCCGGGCGGCAGATTGCGCAAAAAGAGATGCTCCACGTTGTCGATACTGCTGATGCTTTCCGTCACGGTGCTGCCGGTGATGAATCCTGTGGCATGGACTAAGCGCAGGTTCAGATTGGCCAGAGTGGAGCTTGCGTAGTTCATGGCAATCGATCTGTGCCAAGTGATCGTCGCAGACACGGTGGCTCCCCAGCGGGTAGCTGGTAGGGTGAAAAAGTAGCGCTGTGGGGTGGACGTGCTGCTACTGCCTTTGTCCCAGCCTTGGAATGGGCGCGTGACACTGTTGCTGGACTGCTGACGACCAGCTGCCAGGATGTGGTAGGCATTGAGCACATTGAGTTCGCCAGCTCCGAAGACTTCGTCATAGGGGCGGCTGGTGGAGGTACGCTTCCAGCCGAGGAGATTTTGTTTCGACGCAGCGCTGAGCATGATGGCTTTCACCACGCGCGGGTCGTCGGCATCAGGGAAATCTGGGCGGATAGCATCTAGCAAAAGAGTGGCCACAGAGGCCACGGCTGGTCCCGCAAAACTTGTGAAGCCTTCATTGACCACGAGGTCAGGTTTCATGCGCCCTGCCACGTCCAGGTTGCTGTGCGTCTGCGGGTGATTACCACTCCGCAGCCCTGCGCTGATGCCATGATAGGCATTGGCTAGCAGTTTTGACATGCCTGCCCCGTTATTCATGGGGGTGGAGACGATCACACCATCTCGATTGATGAGGGCATCAAGACGGCGGAGGAAAGTGCCATCAATGCTATCCGAGCCGAAGCTGCCGACCCAGCTGTGATTCTGCACGCTGCCCGCGTATGTGGGCAGGGGATTGTTAGAATAGAGGTCGTTGGCAAAGTCATCCGCCAGCCAGGCATGAAGCTCAGTCACGCCGGGGGAGACACTGAGTCCTGTGCCGCAAAAGTAATTGGCAACGCCTGCCGCATGACCTGAAGTTCCACTCGGCCCCGAGTAGGGCGTGATGGTTTTTCCTGTTAGCACTCCGCTGCCTGCATAGGCCACACTACCAGCAGTGCCTTGAGCGTAGAAGTTACCACTCTGAGATGCCTCAGACATCATCACTGAAATGCCTGCGCCCGTGGGAAGTGATGCTCCAAGTTCTACTTGTAGCTGGCGGAAGCCCGCATCATTACGCCAGTCGGCACGTGCTGTGCTGAAGAGTAGCACAGCCACTGCTAAGATAAGACATATAGGACAAATGCGACCCATAGGCTGATCCTGCCATGAAGAGGTTATGATTCCAAGGATAGAATCAAAGAGACCTATTAAACCAGCATCAGCGCTGGATTTTCCAGTAGCTTACGCATTTCAGCCAAAAAGGTGGCGGCGACGGCGCCATCGACGACGCGGTGATCACCGCTAAGCCCGACCCACATGCGCTGACCGACGACGATTTCTCCCTTATCATTGACGACAGGAGCTTTGCGAATGCTGCCGATGGCCACGATGGCGGCCTGCGGTGGGTTGATGATCGCGGCGAATTGATCGATGCCGAAGGCTCCGAGGTTCGAGACGGTGATGGTGCCGCCTGCGAAGTCATCTGGGCTGAGCTTCTTGTTTTTGGCCTTACCAGCGAGATCCTTGACGCTTTGGCTGATTTCCATCAGGGTTTTCTTTTCAGCCTGCTTAATGACTGGGGTGACCAGGCCGTCCTCGATAGCGATGGCGACGCTGAGACCGACGGACTTGAATTTGACGATGGCGTCACCATCCCAGGCAGCATTGATGGCAGGCTGGGCTTGAGCAGCGCGGATGACGGACTTGAGGATGAAATCGTTGACGGTGTACTTGTTGCCACCGGTTTTTTCGGCGCTGGCGTTCAGATGCGCGCGGAATTCCATGAGCGGTCCTGCGTCCACTTCCATTTGCAGATAGAAATGTGGGATCTGGGTCTTCGAAGCCACGAGACGCTCGGCGATGATATTGCGCATGGAGCTGGTCGGCACGCGCTCATCATCGGGGCCGTAGGTCGGGCGGATGGCTGGGGTTGCTGGTCCACGAGCGGTACTGCTGCTACCACCGACAGGGGCGTTTTCGACATCTTCACGGATGATTCGTCCGCCAGGGCCGGTGCCTTCGAGGTTGGACAAATCCACGCCTTTTTCAGCAGCGATCTTGCGGGCGAGCGGGCTGGCTTTCACACGGACATCGCTGGCAGCTGTGGCACGGCGGGCTGGCTGCGGAGCTGTGGGGAGACGTGGGCCAGGGACGGAGATGGCTTTTTTGGCACCAGCGGCTGGTTTTTCAGCTTTCGGAGCAGGGGCCGCAGCAGCTTTGGCTTTGGCGATGATTTCATCCAGATTGGCTGGAGCTTCTTCGCCTTCTTCGAGAACAATGGCTAGCGGGCTGTTGAGAGGTATTTTTTCGCCGGTGCCGACGAGGATGCTGTGAATGGTGCCTTCAAAGAAGCAGGGCATCTCCATGGTGGCCTTGTCTGTTTCGACGTCTGCCACAGACTGGCCGGTGGTGACTTTATCACCCACTTTAACGAGCCATTTGGCGATCGTGCCCTCGGTCATGGTGTCACTGAGCTTGGGCATTTCGATGATTTTTGGCATAGCGGAAGAGTGGGCGGCGTGTTGAGTTCTGGGGGAAAGAGGTCGGAGACTAGACGAGTACTGTGCAAGACTCAAATCTGTGTACCGAGAAAATTGCTCTTTTTCAACTCGGATTCTAGTCTCTTTGCGACTAATTGCTCCCATGACCCACCCATTAGCCATCCTCCCAGCCACTGATCCGGCCCAAATTCTACGCCTGCGCGACCGCCAATACGGGGCAGAACTGATCGCGGCGGCGCTCATGCACTTTGATTTTTTCTCCTGGCTGGATCAAAATGCTGGCGTCACGGATGCGCAGATCTGCACGCATTTTGGGTTCACTGCGCGGCCCACAGATGTTTTACTGACCCTATGCCGCGCCAATGGCTTCATCAGGACGGATGCGGGGGGCGGGCACTACCTCGCACAACTTGGACGTGAGCATTTGGTCAAAGGCTCGCCCTGGTATCTGGGGCCGTATTATGCGCCGATTCAGGATACGCCGATCGTGCAGGGTTTCCTTAAAGTGCTGCGCACTGGCAAGCCTGCAAACTGGCAGGCCAAGACGGATGCCAAGGACTGGCATGAGTCCATGCTGGATGAGGACTTTGCGCGCAGCTTCACTGATCTGATGAACAGTCGAGGCATGATCTTTGGTCAGTATTTGGCCAAAGCCGTGACACCGCTGCTCGGTAGTCGTCTTCATCTGCTAGATGTCGGTGGTGGCTCAGGCATTTACTCGTCCACCATGGTCGCCGCGCATCCACAGCTCAGTGCCACGGTGCTGGAGCAACCGCCGGTGGATGCCATCGTGCGTAAGGAGATCGCCAAGCATGGTCTCAGTGATCATGTACAGGTTGCTAGTGGAGATATGTTTCACGTTCCATGGCCAGAAACCGATATCGTGCTGCTTTCAAACGTGCTTCATGATTGGGATGTGCCAGAGATGCGTGCGCTTCTGGTGAAAGCGGCAGAAACACTGACTACGGGTGGTTTGCTGATCATCCATGACGCCTTCATTAACGATGACAAAACGGGGCCGCATCCTGTGGCTGAATACTCTGCTCTGCTCATGAACATCACCCAGGGCAAATGCTACTCGCCTGCTGAGTATGGCGCAGTGCTTAGCGAGCTTGGTTTTGAGGTCGGGGCCTATCAGGAAACGGTCGCAGATCGTGGCTTCATTACGGCGGTGAAGCGCTGAAGACTAACAGCGAGTCATGAGTGTTCTGAAATTTTCTTGTCATTCATTTCTTACCTATTGGTTCATCGACTTTCCGCGTTCACTCAATCGAATCAGATAGGCACCAGGATACCAGAGTCTTCGATTTGATCTTTATCCATTCATCGGCGATACCTCTTTTTATTTCATGACTGACACCTCTCCAGACGCTGAAGCTCTCCAAATAGCGCTGTATGCTAAAATGCCTAGAGCTAGACGTGTGAGGCAAGCGATCACTCGTAGTGCGGCATTGAGGAAAATGACATGGCAGCGAGTCGCGGAGGCGAATCCTGGTGCCAGCACGCAGGTGCTGCGTCTCGCTTTTGCCCGCCGTTGGCTGGGGCCAGACCTCGCAGAACGCGTGTATGGAGGCAGTCATCATGGATGAGACATTGATGCTAGCCGTCGAGGTGGCGATGGTCTTTGAGCGGCTGGGTGTGAGCTACTTCATTGGCGGTTCGTTGGCCAGTTCCCAGCATGGTGTGCCACGCGCGACCTTGGACGCTGACATGGTGGCCAGGCTCGGGGTGGTCCATGTTACCCCACTGCTCGAAGCTCTGGGTGAGGCTTGGTACGCGGATGAAGCCGCGATTCGCGAGGCCATATCCTGTAAGGCATCTTTCAATCTCATCCATCTCGACACGGCTCAGAAGGTGGACGTGTTTGTCTCCAAGGATCGCCCGTTTGAGCAGAGCCAATTTACCTCGTCGTTGCGCCTATCGCTCGGCGATGAAGACATCGCGTACGCACCTTACTTTGCCACGGCAGAACACTCTATCTTGGCAAAGCTCGAATGGTTCCGCATCGGGGGGGAGCTATCGGATCGGCAGTGGAATGACATCCTCGGGATTCTGCGAGTGCAGGCAGGGAAATTGGATCAAGACAGCTTAGGGGCAGAAGCGAGAGAGCTCGGCGTGGCTGATTTGCTGGAGAAGGCGATTGCCGAGGCAAAGTAGCCGTCATCGCTCTGCGTGACGGCAGGCGAAGAACCAAGAGGCCAGCGTAGTAAGTGGCATCAGCGAAAGACGCGGCTGGCCATTTTTTGGGAGTATGTATGCCCAACATTACAAAGAATCTTTCCTGTGGGCGCGTATCAGGACACGGTCGCGGATCGTGGCTTCATGACGGCGGTGAAGCGCTGATTCTTAACCCCAGCTTTCTTGTCGATAGGCGGCGGGTGAGGTGTTTCGATACTGCCTCATCATCCGGCTAAAGTAATGTCGGTTTAACAGGCCGCAGTGCTCAGCGATGTCCTCGATGCTGTCGTCCGTATGGCGCAGCAGGCGGCAGGCTTCATCGAGACGGTAGTCTAGCAGGATGCGCATGGGCGGCAGTTGCACTTCTTGCTGGAAGAGGTGATTGAGATTGCGCACGCTGAGCCCGGCATGACGCGCAATCTGGTCGGCGGTTAATTTAAGTCCCATGTGCTGGTTCATGAACTCCATGGCCTTTAAAACTCGCGGATCCAGCCGCTGCTGTTCCCAGATGCTGTCGGGCAGACGCTGCACTGTCTCTGCCACGAGTTGGGTAGAGACCCAGGGAAAGCGCACGCTGCCTGGCTGCTCACCGATTTTGATCAGGCTCTGCAGCAGGCTGCGCATGTGTTGGGTATTGCTAAAACTATAGATCCCTGGTGCTGCTCTGTCCGCGACGGGGCCGAGACTGAAGTGCGCATACCATTTGCTGAATGGTGATGTGGTGGTGGTGCTGAAGGTCGTATGCGGCGGGATCAGATAAACGGTGCCAGGTTTGAGAGCTGTTTGTTTGCCGTCGATCTCGATGACCCCACCGAGCTCCATCGGCCAGTAGAGTCGCCAATAAGGATCATTGAGTCGGCGTAGTTCCCATTGTTGGAGCTCGATCTTTCTGGTGGTCAGGATATCCACCGTGACAGCTGGTAGCGCCACACTGCGGTGGCCCTGCACACGGTGGGCTGAGCCTGCGGGAACGACGCTGAGGAGTGAGGGTGCCTGAGTCATGGTGGATTGCTAAATCAGACACATTTATGGCTGATGCTGGTATGGATGGCAATCAAGGATCTGATAAAGATGGAGTGTAGCCAAATCGGACACAACCCACCCGTCGTCTTTATGTTAACCGCCACATCTGCCCACGATCGAGCCATGCTGAATGCTGTTCAGCTGGGTGGTGAGGGATATGCAGCGATTCGTTAAAAATCATCATGAGCGTTTCCACCTTACCCGAATTACGCAGCACTCATGACGTCGAGCGAGTTCTTGAATTTGAATTTGTACGAGCCACGGAAAATGCGGCGCTCAAAGCCGTTCACTGGCTTGGTCGTGGGGAGAAAGAGCTCGCTGATGCAGAGGCCTGCGCTGCCATTGCTGGTGTCTTTGACCTTCTGGATGTCTGTGGTCGTGTGGTAATCGGAGAAGGGATCAAGGATGAGGCACCAGGCATCTTTGTCGGTGAAAAACTAGGCACCTGGAAAGACGGCTCGCCGCGCTTTGAGATTGCCCTTGATCCTGTGGACGGAACTTCAAATCTCGCGAAGGGGTTGCCAAACAGCATCTCAGTCATGGCTGCTGCACAGGTGCCTGAAGGGGTGAAGTCGGTGATGCGTCATTTACCGAGCTTTTACAGTCATAAGATCGCCTATGGCCCAGCCATGCGCGAGTATTTCAAGCAAACAGGCGCGCAGCCACTGCTCTCCATGCCTGTGGGCGAGGTCCTGGAGATCACGGCAAAAGTGCTGGGCAAACGCTTGCGTGATCTTGTGGTCGTAACCATGGATCGACCACGCCACGCTGAGATCATTGCTAGCATCCGTGCCAGTGGGGCTGCACTGCGCATGATCAGCGATGGTGATGTCAGCGCTGCCGTCGCGCCATCCCTGCCTGAAAGTGGCGTCGATCTCTACATCGGCATCGGTGGCACGCCTGAGGGCATTTTGGCTGCTGCTGCGATCAAATGCCTCGGCGGTGACATGCAGTTAGCCATGTGGATGAATGAAGCCGATATGCGTGATCGTTCTGCCATCATGAAATCTGAGGAGAACCTCTTTTGCCACTATCATGTCGATGACCTCATCGAAGGTGATAGCGCGCTCTTCTGCGCCACCGGCATCAGCGATAGTCCTCTTGTTCCTGGCGTGAAGCTCATCGGCCATCACCGTGCTGAAACGCACACCATTCTCATGCGCGCCCGCAGCGGGACAGTGCGCCGCATCCACGCCACACATGACCTTGACCGCAAGCTCATCCCTCTCCGCGAAAGTTTCCTCACCAACCCCACACCCTAAAAAACACAATACTACTATGGCCGACATCCAAACCAGCGCAGCAGACAAGAAGGACAAAGAATACTTCACATCGATCCCCCAGGAAGCCCCCGGCTTTTTCCTCAAGGGTTGCCACCAGTATGACTGGGGTCTCAAGAATCGCATGAGCCGCATCTTTGACCCTAAAGATGGCCGCACTGTGATGCTGGCCTTTGACCATGGTTATTTCCAGGGGCCGACGACCGG
>JAPLUM010000151.1 GCA_026397605.1 Verrucomicrobiota bacterium
CGCAGCGAGCTTTGCCCGAGTGATGCGGTCTGGAACAATGTCATTTGCGAGCATGGAACGGGAGGTATCAATGGCGATGATGACATTGCGACCATATTCCTGCTGAACAATTTTATCTTCACCCCAGATAGGTCTGGCGAGAGCGATGATGAAGCAGGACAAAGCGATCAGTTGAAGCGCGAAGATGGTCCAGGAACGCCAAACCGAAGCTCCGAGAACCAAATCGCGGCGCAGCCTGGGGGAGGTGAAATCTTTCAAAGCCTGCTGAGCACGCCAATCCGCCCACGCTTTCAACCCTGCCAAGAAAGGCAGGGTGAAGAGAAAGTAGAGAATCTTGGGGGCAAGAAAGGTCATAGGAAAATGATGATAGACAGAGGCTTCAGGTAGCTACCGCCATCGGCGAAGAATTGAGCAAGGTGAACCGCAGCAGTAAAGCAAGGCCAAGGAGCAGAGCCGCCACGGACAATGGATAGAAAAAGAGTTCTTCGGTCTCTGTGATGCTGCGCCGTTTGATCTCTTTCTTTTCAAGTTTATCGATCGTTTCAAAGATCTCCTGAAGCGCGCTCAGATCCTGCGCCATGTAAAAGCTGCCATTGCCGATCCGAGCCACTTCTTGAAGCGTTCCTTCATCGAACTCTTGGCGTCCGCTGGTGATGACACGTCCATTGGGAAGTGGGATCATGTGCACACCCGGTGTGCCAATGGCGATGGTGTAAATCTTCTGACCCAGCGTCGCGGCGAGCTTCGCTGAATCCTGAGGGCTGAGCTTGCCACTGTTATTGGCACCATCGGTCAGCAGGATGATGACTTTACTCGGCACGGTCTCTTTATCCAAGCGACGCGAGGCCGCCGCTAAACCAGAACCGATGGCCGTGCCGTCCTCCATGACACCAGTCTGCACGCGGTCCAAGTTGGCCTCCAACCACTCGCGTTGAAGCGTCAGTGGGCATGGCTGATAAGGTGCTCCTGCGAAAGCCACAATGCCGATCCGATCATTGGTGCGGCCACGAATGAAATCACGCATTACCCTCTTGGCAGCCGTGATGCGATTCACAGGCGACCCACCGATGTAGAAATCCTCAATCAGCATGGAAAGTGAAACATCCACAGTGAGGCAGATGGCGATACCTTCTGTATTATCTTCATCATGCGAGATGACTTTCTGAGGCCGCGCCAATGCGAAGACAGCAGCAATCAGACTCAGCAATACCAAGCCAAGAGTAAAGCCGCCTTGCGTCGATTTTGCAGGCGTGCCGAGATCGCGTAGAATAAAGGCGGTCGAAAAACTGATCGTCGGAGCCTTGCCACGCTTACCGCGCAGCCAGATCATCACGGGCAAGAGCAAGAGTAGCAGAAACCAATACGGCTGCGCAAAAATGTAGTCTCTGACAAAAGGGATACTCATGAGCGATCTTCCTCCAGATGAGCAATGGCTTGTTTCACCAAATCAACAGCTTCTTCATGATTCGATGGCACTGGGGCAAAGGCCAGCTGATCCCACAAATCAGCCAGCGATTCATACTTCTGCAAACGCAAGGACGTGGCAGGGATACCCTGACGCTGAAACAGCTCCTGTGAGGTGCGAAAAGGCGCAGGGATCTTGTAACGCTCGAGGAAGTATTGCCGCAAGGTTTCTGAAACCTCAGCGGCGGTCTGCGATGGAGTTTTCAGAGAG
>JAPLUM010000179.1 GCA_026397605.1 Verrucomicrobiota bacterium
GCTCGCGATTGGTTGGTGTGGCGATGAGGACAACAAAGGTTGGTAGATTGGAATTCATACTACCAAGACCATAAGATGCCCATGATCCCAAGCATGGGCGACCTCCGATCTGATTCCCTGTCTGCATGGCGCAGATCGCGGGTTCGTGATTGATGGCCTCGGTATGCAATGAGCGCATCCAGCAAATGTCATCGGCATTCTTGCTGAGATGAGGCAATAGATCAGAATTCATCCACATGCCGCACTTGCCATATTGGGCGAAGTTGAACTTCGAAGGCGCGATGGGGAACCGGGCCTGACCGCTGGTCATCGTCGTAAGACGTTGGCCATTGCGGATACTGGCCGGCAGGTCCTTATCATACCATTTTTGCATCCCCGGTTTATAATCAAAGAGGTCCATTTGCGAAGGCCCACCGACCATGTGCAAGTAGATCACGCGCTTAGCTGTGGGCGCAAAATGAGGCCCCATGCTACCAGCGGCCAAATTGGCATCAGCAGTGCCGGTCATGGCATTCCCAATGAGCGACGATAACGCCGCGCCACCGAGCACGTTTTTACCGTGAGCAAAGAGCTGACGACGAGTTTGATAAGTGTTCCATTCTTCGAGGATGTTCATGGCGGTATGATTATTTGTTGAGCACTTCGTCCAGATTCATGAGTTGGTTACAAACCATGGTCCACGCGGCGAGTTCGGGCTTGGGAAGCTTTTCATCAAACTTGGATTCACCGACTTTAAGCAGTGCTTCGGCGTCGGCAGCGTTGGCTGTGTAATGGGCTCGCAGTTCGGTGAGGCTGGTTTTAAGAATGTCTAGTTCAGCGGGTTTAAATGGGCGGCACATCAGGCGCTCGGCAATCACAGTTAGCTTGGCTTGATCGTCTTCTTTAACGCTATTGAGCGTCCTCTGTGCCATATTACGCGCGGCTTCGATGAACTGCGGATCATTCATGGTCACGAGCGCTTGAAGTGGTGTGTTGGTGCGGTCGCGGCGCACACAGCTGACTTCGCGGCTTGGGGCATTGAAGATGTCCATGCTGGCGGGTGGCGCCATGCGCTTCCAGAAGTTGTAAAGCGTGCGGCGATAGAGATTTTCACCTTTGTCTTGGGTGTATTTTTCGGTGCCCATGCCAACGACTTCCCAGACGTTTTCAGGTTGGTAAGGCATGGTGCCAGGGCCGCCCATGGTCGGAGAAAGGGTGTCACTGACAACCAAGGCGTAATCACGGATCATCTCTGCATCCATGCGGAATCGTGGGCCACGACTAAGCAGTGAGTTATCGCGATCTTTGTCGATTTTTTCCTGAGTGATCAGTGCGGCTTGGCGATAGGCTGACGAGGTCACGAGCATTTTGAAGAGTCGCTTCACATCCCAGCCATTTTCACGGAAATCGACGGCCAGCCAATCCAGCAATTCGGGATGAGTCGGTGCGCTACCCATGATGCCGAAATCTTCACTGGTCTTGACTAGACCGCTGCCAAAGAGCTCCTGCCAAAAGCGATTCACCGTGACTCGGGCGCTGAGTGGATTGTCAGCAGCGATCAGCCACTGTGCCAGACCGAGGCGGTTTTTCGGCGCGTTCGCCGGCAGGTTACCAAGAGCCACAGGGAC
>JAPLUM010000116.1 GCA_026397605.1 Verrucomicrobiota bacterium
TGGCGCTTGGAAACAATGTAGTGTGCCGTTGCTAGATGCGATGAAAAGGCTTTGCCCGGCAAGACTCACGGGTCCGCCCGCTGGGAGCGTTTGACGAAGCGCACCGGTTTGGAGATCAAAGCAATAGGTCTTTGCCGAGTCGGAGACGATGACGGTGTCAACGGTGACCAAAGGTTGCCCTGCCAGTGAAGTGGCGGCTGAGGCTGTATAAGTGGTAAGGAGCACACCACTGTTCAAATCATAACAGCCCACTGTGTTGGCACTGCTCAGAGCAAAGACGCTGTTATGCGCGATGGCTGGCGTGCCAGAGAAGGAGGTGTTCCGCACTGTCCACGCCACAGCTTGAGTGTTGAGGTCGATGCAGATGAGGTCACGCGGTTTGGGATAGCTCAGCGAGTCGCTATCATTGATCAAACAGGCAAAGCCGTTGTTGCATGCCACCGTGCGATTCATGGTGTATCCACGCCAGTCCCAACCAAATGCCTTGGTCCATTGTACAGTGCCGCTGGAGAGATTGTGGCTGCGGAAGTTGCCATGCTGAAAGCTATACAGCCCTCCGTCGTAGAGTGTCGGCGTCCAACCGTCGTATTGCTCTGTGGATAGAAAGAACTTCTGCACACCATTCCGCGAGTAGCCATAAATACCGCCATAACTGCCGCCTGCGACATACACACCTGTGTCATCCACTGCCGGCGCCATGTAATGTTCCCACTGCTGACTAAACAAACTAGCCCACCGCTGACTGCCATCACTCTCCGCAAGTGATACGACGTGAGAGGCCTGACTTGGGCCGTCCTGCACTTGCATAATGACTTCACCATTATGCCAAGTAGGTGGGTTGATGCTCGCGGCAGACGTGTAGGTCTTCCTCCATAACTCCCCTCCAACTGCAGCATCTAGCGCAATAATTGCAGTGTCGGCGAATCGCGTTGGCAAAGTGAGGAAGACTCGACCATTCGCAACAGCGACTTGGCTTAGAGATGTTCCTGGAGTGTTGGCCCAAACCTCCGAGAACGGTGCCGTCCCGAGTAGAACAGGTACAAAACCTGCGTGCTCCGGCCCGGCGCCAAAAGTCGGCCAGTCAGTGCGATTCACGCCTGTAATCGAAATTGAAACTGTGGCTGTAGAGCTTGCATTTGAAGAATCGCGAATGGTGTAGTCAAAACTCGTCGTGCCGGAGGTAAAACCAAGATCAGGAGCAAAGTTGATGCCTCCATTGCTGGCTGCGGTCACAGTCCCGCCTAAAGGTTGGGTAAATGAGATAATCGTTAGCACATCTTGATCTGCATCACGGTCATTAAACTGCGGTTTAAATCCCGTTACCACCTCGCCCACTCGCAGCGCGATACGATCATTGATGGCCACTGGCGTATCATTTACGCCGATGACGTTGAGCGTCATTGTTGCGGATACCGAGGGCGAGTTGCCATCGTGAGCACGGAAGGTGAAATTGCCGATGCCAGGACCAAAGGCATTAAGAGATGGTTCGTAGATTAAACGCCCTGCCGCGTCGGCGAGAAGCGCAGGGACGCGTGAGATCGCGGCTCCCTTCGTTACACCATCTGCGGTCTGATAGAGGCTGCCTTGAGTTGGTAATGAATCGACCACAAAGCGCAGCGGTTGAGTGTCGGTGGCGGTCAATGTTACGGTCACGGGCGTGTCTTCATTAGTACTTGTCGTTCCTGCACTAGTCACTGGCGAAGGATTGGTTGAAATGTCGAACACACCGAAGCGATGCGCTTTGCCATCATTTCCAGTAATAAACAAACTGTGCGCAGCCACGCTGACGTTTCCGCCCGAGGCTAGAGTTTGCCGAGGAGAGGTGTTGCCTAGCGTAAAGAGATAGGTGTTAGAGCTCGATGCAACTACGAGTGACTCTGCCGTCACGATTGGCTGTACGAGTAGCGTATTCGTTCCTCCGGTCACATAAGTCCGAAGTAGACTACCATTGCTCAGGTTGAGTTCCAATACATTGGTGCCGGCGAGGACGAAAACGGAATTTTGACCTATAGCTGGCGTGCCAGTGATGGAGCTGTTACTGTAGGTCCAGCGGGCACTTAACGTGGCGAGATCGAGCGCATGCAAAGTATGACCACCAACACTTGGATCATTAATGAAGTAAGCCACATCATCCATACAGGCTACCGTTCGATTCATGGTATAGCCAGCCCAGTTCCAGCTGTAGTCCTTTGACCGGAGCGTCGCGCCAGTGTTAAGGTGATGGGTGCGGAAGATTCCTTTAACAAAGGAAAGCAAGCGTCCTTTGTGCAGCGTCGGCGTCCATCCATCATACTGATCCAGACCGACAAAAAACTGCGGCACACCTGTAATTGTGTCATAGGAGCCTATCCCGCCATAGTAGCCGCAGTTTATGTATACACCTGTCTCATCCACCGCTGGAGCGAGGTAATGCTCCCATTGCTGGTTGAAGGTGCTGGACCAACGAATGCTACCCGTTGCTTCATTGAACGATACAAGGTGTGATGTTTGGCTTGGGCCATCCTGCACCTGGATGAATGCATCACCTCCATAACAGCTCGGTGGATTGATACTTGAAGCACCTGGATAAATTTGCCGCCAAATCTCTGCGCCAGTGGCGGTGTCGAGTCCGATCATAGCCGTGTCGGCAAAATACACTGGGAGTGTCACGAACGCTCTTCCATTCGCAACCGCAATTGGCGAGCCATTGCCGCCGATGGAAACACCCCACTGTTCTGAGAGCGCAGTTGTGCCGAGTGTTGTCGGCGAGTAGCCCCGATGATCTGGGTCCCCCCCAAAAGTAGGCCACGCATTAGGCGAAGGCCCCTTAATGACAAGCGTGATGGTCGCCGTGGATGTAAGTCCCGTCTTGTCAGCGATGACATAGGTTAAATTCTCCACGGTGCCTCCTGCGAGTGGATCAGTGGTGATGAGCAGCCCACCTTGAGTATTGATGCTGACCGTCCCGCTTGGAAATGATGTCACGCTGCTGATGGTCAGCGCATCGCCGTCGGCATCACTGTCGTTGGTCAAGGGTGTTTTCATAGTGGATTGCCCTGCGGTGACCACAAAGCGGTCATCAACCGCGCGGGGCGCATCTGGCACGGGGGCAATGCTAATACTGACCATCCCCACTGCACCTGACTGCCCTTGGTGTGAGACGTCGAACTTCAAGTCCGCGTAGTTATTGCCATTCCGATCAGCCACCGGACGGAAGATGACGATACCATTCGGGTTGTTCACGTTGGTGGGAACGCTGGTAATTTGCGTGCCTGAATTCACACCGTCTGATGTCTGATAAAGTGTTCCAACCTTCGGCAGTTCCACGACCCGCGTGAACACAGAGCTGGTGATCGCATCGGGACCGGTAAGGGTGATGGAAAGATCTGTATCTTCAGTGCCCGAAGCTGCGATAGACGGAGCCTTGCTAACCCACACACTGCCAGTACTCTCGGCACCTCGTGCGTCCTTGATGTTATAAGTGAACTGGTCTTCTCCATACTTAAAACCTGGATTTGGAATGTATAGAATCAACCCGTTACCTTT
>JAPLUM010000171.1 GCA_026397605.1 Verrucomicrobiota bacterium
GTCACGCCGCTGACTGATGGGCGGCTTCTCATTGGCGGGATTTTTAGTGCGGTGAATGGGCAGGATCGTCAGCGTCTGGCACTCCTTCCGGCTCCGCGTCCTGCTGCACAAAGTCTAGGTGTGAATGCTGTAGGTAGCACCATTACCTGGGTGCGTGATGGGGGCACCCCTGAAGTGGAGCAAACGACTTTTGAAAGCTCAGCTGACGGGCTTGTCTGGACAAGTCTGGGTTCTGGCAGCCGTGTCAGCAGTGGTTGGCAGCTAACAGGGCTTACACTTCCAACCAGCCAAGTCTATTTTCTGCGGGCGCGGGGCAGCTTTAGCGGAGCGGGTTTCTATGGGCATGAGGGCTCAGTTTATGAAAGTATCACGAGGATTCTGCCGTCAGGGAGTGGTCCAGAGGTCATTGTGGAGCAGCCTGTGGGCACGGGACTCATCAGCGGGGTTGCGTCCGCCGATTTTGGAGCTGTCCAGATGACGAATTCTTCGACGCTGAGTTTCACTGTCAAGAACTCAGGCACAGGACCGCTTAGTGACTTGGCCGTAACCTTCTCAGGAACCCACGCTAGCGATTACACGGTCACGGCGGCTCCGTCTGCAAGTCTGCCATCTCAGAATGGTAGCACGCTATTCACCGTCAGATTTTCCCCACGAGATTCAGGCATAAGAATCGCAACGCTGAATTTGTGGAGCAATGATTCAGATGAGAGCCCTTTCACGATCAGCCTCACTGGCCTGGGCACGGCAGCCGCTCCCTCGGCGGCTACGCTGGCGGCGACTCTGATCCAAAGCACCTCGGCAGTGCTGAATGGAAGTGTCAGTGACAATGGAGCCAACACGACGATCAGTTTCGATTACGGCCTAACGACGACCTATGGATCAACTGTCGCAGCAACCCCTGCAACCTTAAATGGTGGCGCGACAAGCGCTGTGAGTGCTATCATTTCAGGGCTGACGCCGAGCACGACTTATCACTTCCGAGTCAGGGCGGTGAACAGTGAAGGCACGACTTTGGGTGACAATGTCACATTCATAACACCCGTATTCACCGTTGGAGAATTGGACCCATTATTCAATCCGAGTGCCAGTGGCCCCATTTATGGCATCAGCGTTCAGCCTGATGGCAAAGTAATTCTGGGAGGGCTTTTCACCACGATGAGTGGAACTTCTCGCAACTACATCGCCCGATTAAATGCAGACGCGAGTTTAGAGTCAACCTATAACCCCGATGCTAACAATTGGGTCTATAACACGGCACTACAGGAGGATGAAAAGACCGTCATTGTGGGTAGCTTTGTCACAGTTGGCGGCGTCGCAAGGAACCGCATCGCCAGGATCAATGCCGATGGCTCTTTGGACATGAGTTTTGATCCTAATGCGAACGGCAGAACTCTTGGCATCGCGCTCCTCCGGGGTGGGAAAATTATCATAAACGGTCAATTTACTACGGTGGCAGGCATCACAAGAAACCGTATCGCACGTCTGAACTCGGATGGCACCCTCGACTCTGGATTTAATCCTGACGCAAATGGAGATGTCGCAAGTCTCATCCAGAAGCAGGATGGTAAAATAATCATCGGAGGAAGCTTCACAAGCATCGGTGGCGTCACACGTAATAAAATAGCCTGCCTTAACTCGGACGGCACCCTCGATACAAGTTTCAATCCTGACGCAAATGGAGACGTCGCAAGTCTCATCCAGCAGCCGGACGGGAAAATTATCATTGGTGGGGCATTTACCGCGGTAGGAGGGATTGCTCGGAGCCGTATCGCTCGTCTAAATACGGACGGAACACTGGATTTCAACTTTAATCCAAATGCAAGTTTCACTGTTTTCAATGTGTCGTTGCAAACGGACGGAAAAATCATCATCGCCGGACAATTTTCCAGTATAGGGGGGCAACCAACTGGACCGATTGCTTGGTTGAATGCGGACGGCACACTTGACACCACCACCCTAAACCCAGGGGCTAACAGCAACGTATTGAGCACGGGTATTCAGGCGGACGGCAAAGTCATCATCGGAGGACAATTCACTCAGGTCGGTGGACTAAACAGAGTCTCGGTTGCCAGACTCCTGAATGGACCTGCCACGCAAAATTTGAGCTTGCAGAGCGCCAATCAGATTCAGTGGCAGCGTGGAGGCACTTCTCCAGAAGTTAATGAGGTCCGCTTTGATTTTTCTGCGAATGGAGGCATCACATGGTCCACTCTAGGAGGCGGAGTTCGTGTGAATGGTGGATGGGAAATCACTAATTTAAATCTCCCTGCGAGCGGCCAAGTGCGTGCACGAGCGCGGGTGATCGCCGGGCTTCACAATGGCTCCTCAGGTCTCATTGAATCAGTCCAAACCTACTCCGGTCTCCCGGTGCCTGATATCGCTGTATTCAAAGGTAGTGGCACTGCGCCTGCAGACGAGTTGGAGTCGCTGGATGAATTTACTTTTGCCGACACAACGACCTTCAATACGCGTACCCAGAGCTTCACGATTCAGAATCGGGGGTTAGCGACTCTGACTGGACTCGCTGTCACACTCCCGACTGGCTCAGGAGACTTCAGCTTCACCCTGCCAGGACAGAGTTCTCTGGCACCCGGAGCGACGACCAGCTTCACGGTCACGTTCATGCCAGATAATGGCATTGAAGGATTTATCAATGGCTCTATCAACATCGCCAGTAATGACGTGACGAAAAACCCTTTCAGTATTGGGCTACGTGGCAATGAGATCTTTAACCCTCCAACAGTCACGACCAAGGCGGTCACTCAACTCCGTAGAACGACGGCGACCTTGAATGCGGACATCCAAGCCAATGGCATGGATGCTAGTGCTTCCTTTGAGTGGGGGCAGACTGTTGCCTATGGTAACACAACAGGTGCCCTCCCTGTGACTTCTTCGGTGGGCACCTTTCCGATTTCAGAAGGTCTCAGCAGTCTTATACCGGGTGCCACCTACCATTATCGTGCAAAAGCCATGAATGCACGTGGCACAAGCTTTGGAGCTAACATGACTTTCATCACGCCGGTGGATTTGCCCGGTGATGTAGAGCCTGGCTTCATCCCGAATCCGAACGGACAGGTGACTGCTGTGGCTGTGCAGCCAGACGGCAAGATCCTCATCGCCGGAGCTTTCACACAGGTGGGCGGCATCGCACGCTCTTACCTCGCACGCCTGATGTCCGACGGCACACTCGATGCCACATTTGCGCCGGTGATGGATAATACCGTCAACTCGCTCGTCGTGCAGAGGGATGGCAAAATCGTTATTGGTGGCAATTTCAGCACAGTGAATGCTGTCACCCGCAGCCGCATCGCTCGACTGATGCCCGACGGCTCTTTGGATAGCGGATTCGTTGCTGACGCAGATGCCAATGTCTATGCCCTGCTGATCCTACCCGATGGAAAAATCGCCGTAGCCGGTGTCTTCGATGTCATCAGCGGCGTGAGCCGCACGAAGCTCGCGCGTCTCAATGCAGACGGTTCGGTGGATAGCGGCTTCAATCCAGTACTCAATGGCAATACTGTCGGCATCACTCTTCAGACGAATGGAAAGCTCATTGTTACGGGTGATTTTACGACGGTGGATGGAGTGTCACGTCAGCGTCTGGTGAGGCTGAATGCGGATGGCACTCCTGATTCCAGCTTTGCCGACCCTTTGCTCAATGGAACGGCTTGGTGCGCGGCTGTGCAGCGGGATGGGAAAATCCTGATTGGTGGTGAATTCACCTCCGCAGGCGGCAGTGCAAGGCTCCACATCGCCCGACTCCTGGCGAATGGTACGCTAGATAGTGCTTTTGACCCAGGTGCAGATGACGCTGTGAATGTCATACTGCTACAGGCCGACGGACGTCTAGTCACCGCAGGCCAGTTCACGAACATAGCGGGGCTGGCACGCCGTCGTTTGGCACGTCTGAACGTAGATGGTACTCTAGATAGCAGTTTCATCGCCGAGCTGGATGCCCGAGCCACGACGCTCGCGAAGCTTGCAGACGGCAGGTTACTTGCCGGTGGAATTTTTACGTCGGTCATCGGCAGCGGCACCGTTGCTTCTCGAGTGGCTTTGTTTGATGAAGTGCCGACTACCACCACTTTTCGCCTAACGAGCCCGACACGCGTCGAATGGCTGCGCGGTGGTGCTTCTGCCGAAGCGCAGTGGGTAAAGTTTGAGGTCAGCACAGATGCTGGAGCATCTTGGGCAGCGCTCGGAGATGGCACGCCGATCAGTGGTGGCTGGGAGCTCAATGGAGCCGTAATGCCTACGGCAGGACAGCTCCGTGCCAGCGCCACGATGACGGACAGCGTCGCCAGTGTCAGCCTGCATGAGTTGATCATCAGTTTCTCAGGGCTGCCCGTGCCAGAGATCTCCGTCTTCAATGGTGCTGGCACTGCTGCGGCAAACGCACGTAGTGATAACAGCGGTATCTTCGACTTTGGGCCATTACTCCTCGGCAGCACGGTCACTCGCACATTCACCATTCAAAACAGCGGCAGTGGGGTGCTCACGGGTATCGGCGTCAGCTTCAGCGGAGCAGGAGAATTCACCGCCACCTCGCCGGGCAGCAGCTCTATTGTGGCATCGGCTTTCACGACATTTTCGGTCACTTTTGCCCCCACCACCGCAGGCATCCAGACGCGCACGGTACTCATCGCCAGCGATGATGCCGATGAGAACCCCTTCGAAATCCAAATCACCGCCCATGGCCAAATTCCTCCTGCCTTTGTCAGCCAGCCAAGTTCGGTATTCAGAGGGCTCGGTGAGGCGCTCAATCTCACCGCCTCCACAACTGGAACCCACGTGCAGTATGAGTGGCTGCATCATGGCAATGCCGTCTCGGGCGTCACCTCCGCCACCGTTGCCAGCCCTGCTACACTCGGCCACGCTGGCAAGTGGCAGGTTCGTGCTTTCAACGGTGTCGGCAGCGTTCTCAGCCAAATCTTCAACGTCGGCGTGATCGATCTTTCCTCACGCAGCTTTAACATTGACGAAGGCCAGACCCTCGCACTCCAAGTCGCGGCCGGTGCCCCACAGGCCAATTACCGTTGGCTACGCGGCGGCGTGGCCATAGCGCGCGGCATCAATCCAGAGACCCTGCTCGTCATCCCGAGAATCAGTGCTGATCAGGCCGGAAACTACAGCCTGCAAGTCAGCATGGCAGATCCTCAGAATCCTGGGTTCTTCTTTATCAGGACGAGTGGGGCGATCACGGTAGGTGTTGTTGCTCCGGTTAGCTCAAGCAATGTGGCTAAATTGGCCTTACAAAAGCCAATCCTCAATGTCTTCGCTCCCGATCCATGGATTGCAGGAGTTGAGGTGAATGAAGCTGTTACCGCTCAGAATTCGCCCTCGGAATTCACCGTTCGAGGATTACCGCCCGGTGTGAAATTGAATCCACGCACCGGTCAGATCAGTGGACGTCCGACGGTTATTCTACAGGTGCCAAAGCGTTACCAGCTAACCATAACTGCCAGCAATGCAGCAGGCATCTGTGAGAGATCTTTGAAAACCAGCGTGATCGTGCAGCCTTTGCCTGGATATACGGTGGGTGCATATCATGGTCTCATTGATCGAGATGAAAATGTAAATGCAGGCCACGGTGGCCGATTCACACTCAACGTTTCATCGCTCGGTGCCATTAGTGGCCATCTTTCTTTGGGTGCTGCTGTTCACCGTTTTGCCACAGTCATTGATCCCGCCAAAGTCGGTGAAGATGTGACTGCCTCTGTAACCATTCCGCGCAGTCGCCCGCAGGCTGCCTTGTCACTTGCTCTCAAATTTCATCGTCACACGGGTGAGCTGTCTGCGCTGCTTAGCGGAGTTGAAATCTGCGCTTGGCGTCAGTCTCTGGACCCTGGGCCACTGGCTCAAAACTATGCGTTTAATTTCCAGCCATCTGGTGATAGCAAGGGCAATTTTCTTTATCCACAAGCCGCGAGTAACCTCAAACTGAACATCTCTAGCAGCGCTCGCGCAACGTGGGCCGGACGTTTCGCAGATGGATCAACCATGACAGGTAGCTCTGCATTGACCCTGCCTGACTGCATCATGCTTTCGACTTATTCGACGATCAGGAAAAGCAGTCTCCAAGGCAAGTTTCAGTTCTATCGAGACGGCACGGCTAGTGCTGCTCAATTCGACTGGTTGTCGCGCTCGCCAACTTCGGGCTTTCCTCTGCATCCACTAGATGTCACGACGGGAAAATAATTCTTTGTAACAAAGACGATTTATTTCGATAGAGTGGACAAACTACCTCTTAAAACTGATGTGCCTTATGCGTTGTTCAATCACTCTGCTTCTCCTTCTTGCTCTTACTGGCTGTGAGACTGTTCCTGTCGGAGATCCGACGGAGCTAGATGGGCCAATGTTTGGAGGAAAAAAAGACACCAATTTTTACATGATGCCAGAGTCCGGCACCTTGCGTTTACGTGATGTCGCTACGGTAGCCAGAGTCATTCGAAAGCACAAGACCCTTGCCGCAGCAGAAAAGGAGCTTTTGCGGCGCTCCGCCCAGATGCAGTTCAATGGACTCATCACTCTGGAGATCCAGCGTTTGGAGCCGAAGTATGAACCCTTAAAGCGCGCAGCCCGGCGTAATCTGACACCAGATGTGGCGCGGAAGACGGTGGCCGAAATCGAGAGTGCTCAGCAAAAGGAAGCTTTAAAAAACATCGCTGCTCGTATGGGCGAAAGTATAGCGCTCCCAGTTTCCTCTGGAGAAAATAAGTCTCTCATGGCCTTTGCAACTGTGGGTAATGGTCGCGTCGAGGTGGCTGATGCTCTTTATGAGGTCGATGTCCCCATCGCCAAGCTTCCCGCAAAATCCACGATCTCTGGGCCTAAAGGTGAAGTGGCTACGCTTCTCATGGAGAATGCCATCAACCTCCCGTCCTCACCGAGCAAACCTTGATCGTTGGCATCTATGGACACTGGCACCACCCGCATCATTTCTAAATCAACTCCTACGGCGGAGAAGGACGCTGCTGCCTTGTTTGGCATTGGTCTTGAAGATGAATTGCCACCCGATGATGATAGCACGATCATTGTACGGCCTGGTTTTCTACCTCAGAAAAGGATTGGCGAAAGTGAGGGGGATTACATTGGTCGCTATTGTCTGAAGAGTGTTTTGGGTGAGGGCGGTTTCGGTTTGGTCTGGCGTGCAGAGCAATATGAACCCATTCGGCGTGAGGTCGCGCTAAAGGTGATTAAAGCTGGCATGGATAGTCAAGAGATCATCGCTCGTTTCGATGCCGAGCGGCAGGCGCTCGCGCTCATGGATCATCCAAACATTGCCCGCGTGTTGGATGCCGGTGCGACAGACGCCGGACGCCCCTTCTTCGTCATGGAGTTGGTCAGAGGCCCAGCCATTACAAAATACTGTGACGCCAAGCGACTCTCAATCCGGCAGAGGTTGGAGCTTTTCATCTCAGTCTGTCAGGCTGTTCAGCATGCGCATCAGAAAGCCATTCTCCACCGCGATCTTAAACCGTCCAATATCTTGGTCACTGAGATCGATGGAAAAGCTGTGCCCATGGTCATTGATTTTGGTATTGCAAAGGCACTCGGGGCGCAATCTGCGTCGGATGCTACACATGAGCGTGTGCAGACCATGCAGGGAGTGATCATCGGCACGCCTCAGTACATGAGCCCTGAACAGGCCGGTTTGGGTGGCTTAGATGTAGATACCCGCAGTGACATCTATAGCCTTGGCGTTATCCTGTATGAGTTACTAACGGGTGAAACGCCTTTGTCGTTTGAGATAGTTCGTCATTCGCCCATTGATGAAGTTCTGCGTCACATCCGTGAAGAGGATGCCAAGAAACCCAGTAGCCGACTCATCTTGCTTACCGAAAAAACGCGTAGCATGGCGGAACTGCGACACACCCAAGTCCCACGTCTCACTCAGGCTTTGAAGCGTGACCTCGACTGGATTGTTCTTCGTGCCTTGGAAAAAGACCGCGACCGTCGCTATGACACCGCTACCAGCATGATGCTAGACATCATGCGTTATTTGAATGATGAGCCCGTTTCTGCGACACCGCCCAGCGTCGCATATCGTTTCATGAAAATGGTTCGTCGCCACCGTAAAAGCATGGCTGCGGCTGCTGCTGTTTTGATCTCCCTCGTCTTTGGACTCGTCGGCACCACCTATGCTCTTCAACGGGAAAAAGAAGCTCTAGCCCGTGAAGCCATTGAACGTCAGGCGGCGGAGCTTGCCCGATCACAAGCTGAGAAAGCCCAGCACGATGAGTCTGCGGCCCGAGTCATTGCAGAAAATCGCCGTCTTGAAGCAGAAGAAGCCCGCAAGTCGGCTGAGGTTGCTGCCACAGCAGAAAGACAGGCCAAAGAAGTCGCAGCAACTGCGCGTGATAAAGCTGAGGCGCTTATAGAGGACATGCTCATTGATCTGCGTGGTAAACTCGTCCCACTCGGCCGCACGGCACTGCTGGCAAGCATCGCTGAATCGGCGGACAAATACTTTGCGGATCTCCCTGCGGCTAGCTTGTTGGATGCTCAGTGGAGGCAACGTGCCATGATTAGCGAGTTTCGCGGCATGATCGCGCTGACTCAAGGAGATACGAAGTCTGCTCAAACCAAATTTGATGAGGCCTTGGTGATTCTTACCCGCCGCGTCAATGTGCAGCCTGAAAATACAGATCGACTGCGTGACCTCGCTGTCGCCAGTCAGGGAGTGGGGGTTTGCTACGAAGAAAACGGGCGATTTGTCGAAGCTCGCCGCAACTTCAATCGCCAGCTCGAGGTGTTGGAAAAGAACCGCTCAATTCTCGGGAAAAGTGGGCTCGTGACGCGTGACTTAGCCACCGCTCACGCAGCCTTGGCACGCATGGAGATCCATGATGAGCACTGGGATGCGGCCAAGCGATCTTCTGCACAGGCTCTCGCGCTTTATGAGAATGAACTCGCAGCCGCACCTTCGAATGCCATGCTTTTGCGGGATTACGCCACAGCGTTGGAACAACAGGCACGAATTCAAAGTCAAAGTGGCGAGCAAGAGGCCATGTTGAAGTCCTTGGAACTCGCCCTTGAGCTTCGCCGTCGGGTTGTGGCCGCAGGATCCAAAGAGCTTGTATATCAACGTCAACTCGGTGTGACGCTGGGACTGATCGCCGATGCATTTCTGCCGCAAAATCGCACGGCAGATGCCCTCATCCATTACCGTGAACGCTTCGGTATTGCCACGGGTCTAGCCAAAGCCGATCCACTTGATGTCGGCTTACAGGAAGATTTACTCTCCACGAATGAACAGCTGGCTACTATTCTGACAACTCAGAAAGATTGGAGCGCCGCTCTGAGTCATCGACTAGCTGCCGTTCAGATCTGCAAAAATCGTGCACAGTCTAATCCAGACGATTTTGAGGCGATCTCTGCTGTCGTTGTGGCGCAACATCATCTCGCGCATCTTTTGATTTCATCAGAAGATACCTCGCAGATACCTGCCGCCATTAAAACATTGGATCAGGCTCATGTGCTTCTCGGGCAATTAGATCAAGCAGGTCATGGAAAGTTCGTGAAACCTGATATCCGTGAATCCATCGAACGAGCAAGAGCTGCACTTGCTAGCCTCAAGGTCAGAGGCTAAGAGGTGGCCACCCAAAACATGCCACGCATCCTCGCCATTGATCACGGAACGGTCCGCATCGGTCTCGCCATCAGTGACGAGATGGAGCTGGTGGCTAGTCCGCTGAAGACGCTGGAGGCGCAGAGTGCACCGGAGCGGGAGATAGCGCGGATTGTTCAGGAAAAGCAGATCGGCACCATTGTGATCGGGATGCCTTTTCACATGAATGGCCAGCGCGGTGAGGCTGCTCTTCGCGTGGAGGATTTTGCCGCGAAGCTGGGTAAGACTCTACAGCATGAGGTGCCGATTGAATTTGTCGATGAGCGGCTGTCTTCGGTGGAGGCTGAGGCCTCGATGTCTCGCGCTGGCATCACTGGCAAGCGCGAGCGCAATGAGATCGTCGATCAGCTAGCTGCGGTGGTCATTTTGCAGGACTTTCTGAATAGCCAACGTGGGCCAGCAGGCTTCTTGCTACCCGATAACGCCTATGACCTAGAGTGGACTGATGAGCCGAAGCGACGTCGAAAGTAATCTCGGGTTCAACCAAGGTCCTAAGCCCGGCTTTAAACGCCTGCGGCTGACTTTGGCCTATTGCGGCACGCCATGGAAGGGCTGGCAGAGTCAGCCTGAGGGTGAGACCGTTCAGGATAAACTGGCGGCCGCCATGCTGCGCTCCATCAAATGCGTGGTGGATGTGCAGGGCAGTGGCCGCACGGATGCAGGAGTACATGCGCTGGGCCAAGTGGCGCACTGTGATGTGCCGGACACCCTCGGCATGAGCACTGAGGGCTGGCTAAGTGCGCTCAATGCCTGCCTGCCTTTGACCATCCGTGTGACAGAGGTGCAGTTCTGTGAGCCAACCTTTCATGCGCGCTTTTCCGCCATCGGGAAGATTTATCGTTACCGTATCTGGCGGCCCTATCTGCTGTCTGCCTTTGAGTCAGATCGGGCCTGGCATGTGTATGGCCCGCTGGATATGGCTGCCCTGAGAGACTGCGCCCAGAGACTGGTCGGCACTCATAACTTCGTCCGGCTTTCGGCGAACCGTGGAGACTTGCCAGAAACTGTGCGCCGCACTCTGCCGGAGAAAACCACCCGCACCATCCAGCGTGTCGAGGTCAATGAAATTGGTGATTTTTTAGAGCTGGAGTTCGAGGGGGACGGCTTCCTTTAAAAAATGGTGCGGCTCATGGTGGGCAGCCTGATCCATGTA
>JAPLUM010000053.1 GCA_026397605.1 Verrucomicrobiota bacterium
CTGTGAAGCCTGCTGCTCTTAAGGTCCTGATGGTCACAGGCGGTTGCTGCCATGACTATGAGAACCAAAAACTGATCTTATCGGAAGGTTTAAGTGCCCGCGCTAATGTCGAGTTTACGATCGTTCATGAAGAGGGGCCTGAGGGAAAAAAAGATAAGTCTCACCGCATCAGCATTTATGAAAAGGAGGACTGGGCTAAAGGTTACGATCTTATCCTGCACAATGAATGTTTTGGTGCCGTCACAGATGTGGCTTTTGTGGAGAGGATTGCTAAAGCTCACAAAGATGGCGTGCCTGCTGTGATGCTGCATTGCTCGGCGCACAGTTATCGCGCAGCTGCCACCGATGAATGGCGGAAATGCGTGGGCTAGACTTCCATGAGTCATGAGAAAAATCGTGATTTACTGGTGAAAAACATCAAGCCAGAGCATCCGGTCATGAAGGGGTTCCCCATGGAGTGGACTGACCCCAAAGACGAGCTCTATAAAAACGAAAAACTGTGGGAAAATTTCGTCCCTCTTGCCCAGGCCTACGGTGAAGACACCCAAAAGGACCATGCGCTTGTTTGGGTCAATACCTATGGTAACGCCAAAGTCTTTGGAACGACGATGGGTCACAATAACGACACAATGAGCCACGAAGTGTTCCTCGACCTCGTCGCCCGCGGGCTACTCTGGGCTTGTGACAAGCTCACAGATGAAGGCAAGCCTGCCCCTGGCTATGAAGCTCGTCAGAGGTAACAGGCTGAAGTTCTCTTTACTGGCGTTCAGCTTCCACTTTCTCCGGCGTCCGCTGAAAGTGGGTGCCTTTGGCCAGCGCATAATAAAAACCAAAAATGCTGCCCAGTAGGATCAGGAGCGCCAGCAGAGACCACAAGCCGGGAAGCCAGGGTGGGTTAAGTCGGCGGCGACGGGACATGATGATGGAAACTTATAGCCGCGCAGCTAATGTCGCGACAGAGTTTTTTAGCAGGGTGAGCCCAGCTTCCTGACTCTTTTCAGGGTGGAACTGCACAGCCATGAGCTTTTCTTTGGCAATCCCCGCAACGAAGGGCACCCCATAATCTGTCCGGCAAAGTGCCAGCGATTCATCGGCGACGTCTGGATAATAGCTATGCACAAAATACAGGTGCGCGGGATTAGGCAGTCCATTCCACCAAGCCGATTGGCTGGCCTCCCAGTGAACTTTGTTCCAGCCCATGTGGGGGATTTTCAAACCTTCACCCGCTTGGAATTTACGCACGCGACCTGGGGCCACGCAAAGGCCTTCCACACCAGGGCATTCCTCGCTGGATTCAAAAAGGAGCTGATAGCCAAGGCAGATGCCCAGATACGGGCGCTCTGCTTTGAGCCACTCCTTGAGCGGGTCCCAGAGATGCGTCTCTTTTAGAATGCGCACACTGTCGCCAAAAGCTCCCTGACCTGGAAAGACCAGCACGTCGATTTCGTCAAATCCTTTGGGTTCAGTGACGAGCTTAGCTTCTGTGCCGATGGCTTTGAAGGCATTGAGCACGCTGCGGAGATTCCCAGCGCCGTAGTCTAACACACCTAGATTCATGAGTTAGAGAACGTCTTTCGTGCTTGGGATGCCGATCACGCGGGGATCGTTTCGGGTGGCCATGTCCAGTGCGCGGGCCAGGCCTTTAAACATGGCTTCAGCCATGTGATGGGCGTCACGACCACGGCGGATCTCGACGTGGAGGGTGGCCAGCAGGCTGGAACTAAAAGCGCGCATGAACTCTTCCACCAACTGAAAGCTGAAACGATTGACCCCGCCGATGGCTTCGACACGTTCTGGTGCGTGATAGCTCAGGAAAGGGCGACCACTTAGATCAATGGCGACTTCAGCCAGGGTCTCATCCATGGGCAGCAGCCAAAAGCCGTAGCGTGTGATGCCGGCCTTGTTGCCTAGAGCTTCGCGGAAGCATTGGCCCAATACGATGCCGGTATCCTCCACCGTGTGGTGATAATCCACCGCGATATCACCGACCACTTTCACCTTCAGGTCAAACAGACCATGCTTGGTGAAGAGCGTGAGCATGTGATCAAAAAAAGGTACACCAGTATCAATTTGCGACTGGCCAGAGCCATCCACGATCAGCTCGATCTGGATGTCTGTTTCAGCGGTCTTGCGGTGCTGCTTTGCGGTGCGGGTTGTCTGCATGGCGCACAGTAAACATCGGGAGCCCTGCCTGGTCAACGTGCTGATGCAGCTGAATCAAGCACCACACCCTCGCCAGTTTTAAAATGCTGGATGAGAAGCGGTCTAAGCTTATAATCCTGTTTAAAGTTTCAGGTTTCTAGTTTCATGACCTAAAAACCAACGACTTGCGACTGTAGAACCCCGTACTTTTTTAGTTATTCAACATAGCTCTGTAAAGTCCTGATTGAGAGAACTTGGAACGCGTAACTAGAAGCTTGAAGCTTGGATTTAGGCTAAGTCGCTGCAATCCAGCGCTGCCAGAGGCGGAGCAGGGGAGCTAGGGCCACAAAGCCGAAAGCTAAGGGCAGGGAGACTTGGCTGACGGCCAAGGCGTCCACCACGGGAATGCTGGCTAATAAAAGACCAACGGCTCGGCCAATGGCTGGTCCGCCTTGTTTCATGATCCGGCTGGCCGAGGCAACGAGCGCTGCGAAAACAAACAGGAGAATGAGTGGTAGCAGCGGTCTGAAATCAGCCAGAATCATGACCAGCCTCAAGCGCTGCCCATCAAAGAGCATGACTGCGGCAAGGATACCTGGCGACCATAAGAGGAGTTTAGCAAATCCAGAGCGCCAAATGGATGCGCTATGACCAGTAGCCTCCATCCTTGCCACCATGGTCAGGCCCACGATGTAGGCCCCAAGGGCAAAGGCAGGTGCGCCAACGGGCAACCACCAAGGAATGCAGGCACCTGTTTGGCAGGGCATTCCCGGCATCAAATAAAGTAAAACACGGCAGGTACCCATGACCCAAACGGCACCAGCCCAGGGCTTGTGGTAGAAGTCATAAAACAGGATGCATCCGACTAAGGCTGAGGTGATCCCCCAGCAGGCACCGCCGAGCAATACAGCAACACACCAGCCGCTCACCAGCATTCCCAAGCCAACGATC
>JAPLUM010000186.1 GCA_026397605.1 Verrucomicrobiota bacterium
ATGACATCATAAGCACCCTCGTTGCTGGCCTGAAAATTTGGAATAGACATGCTGCTGCCTGTCTGGGCTGGGACAAGATCAATTTCATTCCGCCTCCATCTGTAGCTGAGTCCTGTGCCCGTAGCTGTCACACTGAGGGTAACTCTTGCGCCTGGCAGCACGGATTGGGTGATCGGTTGTTTTGTGATGGTGATGGGGCTTCGTATTGTGAGTGTGGCCTTAGCGCTCGTTTGAGAGCTGTTCGAGTTTGAGATAATCACATCATAGCTTCCCGGAGTAGCCGCCGAAGAGTATACTGTTGTTAAACCACTCGTGGGATTTGTTAAAGTTAGAGTGGCCGATGTGCCAGTAGTGATTGGGATCTCATTTCTTCTCCACTGATAACTGAGCCCGCTTCCTAGCGCTTCGACACTAAAAGTGGCGGTGGTGTTGGTTGTGGCGGTGATCGTCTGGGAAACAGGTTGCTTGATGATTCTTGGTGCCTGATACCCATCAATGACCGTGATGCTGAAGGTCTGTGAGATGGGCTTGTTATCCAGGTCCGTGGCTGTGACTGTTACACTGCGGGTGCCAGCTGCAAGCCCTGTGAGTTTGAGTTGGTTATTTTCTACAACGACTGAGGCGACGTTTGGGGATTGGTCTCGTGGCACTGTCTGGATTGCCAAGGTAACCAAAGTCATCATCGCTTAATTCTTGGCCGAAATTGCTATTAGCATAAGCCGTTTTGATTGCATCATTTGCTGCTGAATTGCGTGCCCCGACTTTAGCAGCCGAAATGGTCCATTCTAGATTCGAAATCCCAGGCTCGTTAAGCGGCGATGGGCGGCCTTCCACGGTTGTTACCGAGGTTACCGCGGCAAACCCTCCTGCTTGTAGAACAAAGTTGGTAACGTGACGATGGAAGAAGACGTTTTCATAGTCCCCAGCATTGACGTAGGCCATAAAATTAGCCACCGCTAGTGGTGCAAGACTTGGATAAAGGAGGAAGTCGATATTGCCTTTGGTGGTCTCCCAGCGCACAGCAGTTTCGGAATCTGCATCGTTGAATTTATCATCTAGTGATATGTAAAAGGGGCGATTGATGCCGATGGTTACATTTGGGATAGGCGCAGCGGCAACAGGCGCTGCTGCCGCCGACTGAACACGTAACATGAGCGTGGATATCGCAGATAGTCCTGAACTAAAGTTTGCTGTGAGTGTTACAGGGAACCGGCCAGCTTGGCTTGGTGCGCCAGTAATGGCTCCTGTGGCAGAGTCGATCACCAAGGGTGGTGGTAATCCGGTTGCTGTGATTCCTGTGCGCTGGGCTGAGTTCGAAGTCGTAACCGTGTGACTAAAGGCTACATTCTGAGTAATCGGCTGATACATGCGGCTGGTGAAGCCGTGCTGAGGCGTTGCTGCTGAGACATTGCTATTGGCGGAAGGGACCGTTTCATTGGCACCGATTGCCCTGACGATGAAGTCGTAGCTGGTGCCAATGGTGAGATCAGTGAAGACTGGTACGCCAAGAGTGTCACTAGAACTGGTGAATGATTTAACGCTGGTCTTTGTCACATTATTGGGAACTGAGACGCAGCGCAGGTAATTACCTGAGGTGCCCGAGGGCCGGCAAAGAACATCAAATCCGACTTCAGTCGTCGATTTGTCCTCCCATACTAAATCGACTGTATTAGAAATCCCTGAAGTCGTGGCGACAACCCCAGTCGGCGGTGGGAAGGTGTTGGTGCTGAGTTGCACAGGGAGGGGCGTGAAGGCTGAGCGGATCACGGTATCTGTCGTGGCCCCAGAAGGCGTGAAGCGGGACACTGCACAGACCCTGAACTCAGCTGTGGCAAATAGGCCGATATTCAATGAGGCGGATGTGGTGTTTTCAGCCAGTTCGGTAAAGGTTTGGAATTCTGGTGGAGTGCCACTGGTAATGATGCGAAACTGCACTTCATAGCCAGTTTCGTTGTTGGAATTGTCATTCCAATTGAGGCGGACGCTGCTTTCACCTGTGATACTGCCAGTTAGATTGGTCGGTCCGCGTAAGGCCGGAATAGTGAATGGCGCGGAAATACTCCAATTGGTGACCAGTGCAGGATTGTTTAGCTCTGATAGATTGTTTCTTTTTGCTGCTCGAAGCACGGCACTGTATGTCGTGCCGGGAACCAAAATAGGCCTTGCAAATTCTGCATCACTGAAAGGTGTGCGAGTGTTATTGGTGAGGGCAAAGCTGGTGGCGCCAAAAGGCACAAAGCCAACGTGACTGTAGGTGAAGTTCGGTGCAGTGCCTAGTTGGAGAATGACATTAAAAAAGGCTTCTCCATCGCTATTGTCCTGCCAGTTCAGATTGATGCGTCCGTCACTGGAGGGATCGACCACTGCCGTCACTGCACTAGGAGGGGCCATGTCAGATTGCACATTGGCAGGAGTGGTAAAGGGAATGGTCAGTGAACTCGATTCAGTGACAGTGTTGTTCATTTTCCAGGCGACAACTTTGAACTGAACCTGAGTGCCGATCGGTAGTGCTCCACGGGAAATGATGGCTTCCATAGGTCTAGATTCATCACTGTTGGAGCCAAAACGGGCCATCGTATTGAAGGTGCCGGTTGGGCCTGGGCGCATTTGAATCTCAAAGCCTTCTTCATCAGTAGAATTGTCACGCCACACGATGTGGTAAGACTCTTGGGTGTTCACCAATCCAGTGAGGCTC
>JAPLUM010000378.1 GCA_026397605.1 Verrucomicrobiota bacterium
GGGGTTCACCATCCATTAGGCATTCAAAAGGTGATTGGGGAGCGCAGTGAGCACACCCGTAAGAAAGCAGAGAATGGAGACTCGTAGGATGCGGATTTTCTTTTCGAGAATGCGGGCCGTATAGAAATTCAGAGTGCAGTACTCTTCATCGAGAAGACCGCCCAAGGCGGCTGATCCGAAGCGGTCTCGATACTCGCCAGGACCGGAGCAGCCTGCAATGTCACCCCAGAAAACACTGCCCGTTCCGCTGCGGGCAGGCAACCTTGGCAGCACAACGAGAGTAGCCATGATCAGCGCCACACCCAAGCAGGCAGCGGAGGTAACGTAAAGCACACGTGCGCCTAAAGTGGTGGGAAAATTCATGAGCAAAAACGAAGCGGCAGCTACACTACCTGCAATGAAGATGCTGGCCTTGGTGTCAGCGACTTGAATGTAGTAATTGAGCACATCATTCACACCTTTTGCCATGCTCGTGAGGGTGCCATCTGCGTCTGGCGGAAGTATGCGTGCAGCCTGAGTCATATCTGTAGATACCGGTGGCCGCCTATTGGCTGTGGGAATAATAAAACGAATCATCAATAAGGACCATGTCGCTTTTAGTAGCTGAAATCAAGAGGCCCGGCAGCCCGCAAATAGGGAACCATCATCACTAGTCCTTGTTCGGTATGATTCGATCTTCACTCAAGAAAGGCCTGAGGATCACTCGATCACGATACCCAGACTCGCTGCCGTGATGACGGGCACAGGGTTATGGAGGAAATCCTCGTCATCGAAGTGCCACCATTCAGCATTGAGAGGTTTGAGTCCGGCACTACGCATGGCGTTATGAAGAAGGTCGAGGTTCCGCTGAATTTCGGGATCATGAGGGCGGGTGGTGCTGGCTGCTTTTCCCAGGTCTTCGTCAAAATAGGTGGGCATCCGCTGCTCACGTCCCTCCCGATCGACGAGGGTGGCATCCAGAGAAATACCGCCACAATGGCGTGACCAACCTGTGCTGGGAGCCAGAAACATGCCAGTGCGACCACCGTGGGAATAGAGCACTTGCTGCGCCTCTGGCGGACGCCAGGCATCCCAAACGCGGATGCCGTAACCTTGCAGGCGCAGAGCTGCCTGGGCATTTTTCAGCCGCTCCACGGTGGAGGCACGCAGCAGGCAGGGCATGAGCCTTGGATAAATGGGGCGGCCAGCGACATTTTGTTTGGTGGCGTAACGAAGATCGACAACGATGTCTGGGATGGCCTCCCTCACGTCCACCAAGCCATAAGCACCAGCTTTTGAGATGGCTTGATGGGGCACGATGGCTGTTCGCCTCTCAGTCGGACCAGAGGTGCAGGCGCTGAGATAAATGAGAATCAGCAGGTTTTTCCAGATTTCGTTGAGCGGCATGTGGCTTTTTTGCTTCCCTTCAGCACAATGGCAAGGCAAGTTTCCGACTTATCCCATGTCACGCTACGAACTCCTCAACGCATTTCTTCATTTCCTGTTTTTCTTCATGGGCGCAGGCATTGGCTCTTTTTTGAATGTGGTGATCTATCGCCTACCTCGCGGCATGTCGGTGAATCAGCCACGACGTTCTTTTTGCCCGACCTGCAAAAATCAGATTCCCATGTGGCTGAACATTCCTCTGGTGAGTTGGATCATGCTGCGCGGAAAATGTGCGAAGTGTGACTCGGCGATCTCACCGCGCTATCTGGGCGTGGAGTTGCTGACGGGCCTGCTATTCTACGCGGTCTTCTGGAAGGTCGGTGGTGATTGGGCTGCCTTTAAACAATGGGGACCCGTCATGCTCTGCTTGTGGATCTTTGTCAGCTTGCTGGTATCTGGCAGCTTCATCGACATTGAGCATTTTATTTTGCCCCATGAGATCACCATCGGCGGCACAGTCATCGGACTCATCAGCGCCACGCTAGTGCCCTCTCTCGTTGGCGAGGACATGCATTTGCGTGGATTCCTGATTTCGCTGGCCAGTGCAGCGCTTGGATTGGGCGGTCTGTGGCTGGTGGTGGAGCTGGGGAAATTGGCGTTTGGTCGGAAAAAGTATCGTTTTGAAAAAGCCGCAGCCTGGAGCGTGACACAGCCCAATGAAGAGGAGCCACCTGTAGTCACCCTGGCTGGCGAGGCGTATGGCTGGGGAGATATCTACTCCCGCGCTTCTGATCGCATGATCATCACCTGTGCCGCGCTGCGGGCGAATGAGCAGACCTGGGAAAATGTGACCGCTGAACTCTGGATGGAAAAACTGAAGGTCCGCTCAGCAGATGGGAAGCTGGAAGAATTTGCCCTGGAAGGTGTCACCAAACTTGAAGGCACCACCACAGAGGTCGTGATCCCGAGAGAAGCCATGGGCTTTGGCGATGTGCTCTTGCTCATGATGATCGGCTCTTTCCTCGGCTGGAAAGCAGTGCTCTTCACCGTTCTCGCCGCCTCGATCTTTGGTACGGTGATTGCCGGCCTTGCACGACTCATCGGGCGCAGTGAGTGGGGCGCAAAGATCCCCTTTGGTCCTTATTTAGCCGCAGGTGCCCTAGGCTGGCTGTTTTACGGTCAAGAAGTGCTGACTTGGTACATGGGCCTGATGTCGCGCGGACAAGTAGAGGCGGTTTGGTGATTCAGCGCACTTCGTTTTATCTCTGAGATGCTTCATAGCGCCAGGTCCAGTCTCCGAGGTAGTCGGATGAGTGTAGTGGGGTGTTTTTCTTTTTCTGCGGTCTCTCCGCTGCCAGAGCACCATCATCGTCTTTGCCATCAGGTCCTGAATGCCACAGACGGTAGCGGCCATCCGCACTCGTGCGGTAGTGCATTGGTGTTCCGTCAAAGGCGGTGAGGGAGGTGCTGGCGAGCCCATCGAGCTTTGGTGGGTAACTGCCATGCTTGAGAAAATGCAGCTCCAGCGCGCAGGCGATCAGAATCTGAAGTCTCGTGTTTTCAGCCATGGCGCTGCTTCTTTTCACCTGACCCATGGCCGGCAGGGCGACTCGGGCCAGCAGGTTATCAGGTCGGCGCAGAAGGTTCTGGCTCTTCACCCACACATCCAACGGTTCAGGCACGACGAGCGCGGCCTTCAGCCCTTGATTGCGATTCGGTCGCACGAGCTGTTCCCACTCTGCCTGCACAAGGCTTGTTTTCATGTGAGTGAAGAACCCGGTGGGAATGCTGAGCATGAGGGCGCTTTCAAAGGCTGATGCCCTAGATTGGCCATCATGATTGATCACCGAGAAGTATTCGGAAGCGCGCGATGTGTTACGCTCCAAAAAATCACCCATATCCGCACCGCAGGCCATCTCGCCACGCGAAGCCTGGAGCAGGCTGGCGGGGATGTTGAGGCCTTGAAAACCCTGCTGCAATGTCTGGATCATCTCGGCCGTGAGCGCTCGCTTCTGCATCAGGATCCAGGTCAGCTCAGCGGCCGTCTGAAGCTGGGTGATGCCCACCAGATGACCGATGAGGAAAGGCTCATGCAGAGCACCTTCGGTCAGTCTGAGTATCGCGATGACATCGCTCACTGCTGCGGCAGGATCGCGGGATTCTGGGCAGGCGAGTCCATGAAGTCGCAGTGCGCGACTTAGATACTGCACGTCGGCGTAATGGGGTACTGCAAGCGCGAACAGGTTCTCCGGCAGGTTGGCGGCATCCCAACGCGGCAGGAACTCGACTTCGGAACGACTGCGCGCAGTTTCTACAAGCTGGGTGAGCATGGGCAGGTGCTGCTCTAGGGCATGTCGCAGTGCTAGCGCGTCGGCATTTGGCGGAAGCGTGACCTGTTTCTGCTCTCGCAGTGCCATGATGATCTGGGATAGATCGGGCGACTGCGCCTTTCTCAAGACTTCGGAGATCAAGGCCTTACTTACCCGATCATGGTTGAGGAACTCGCAGGACTTATCGATGGCGTCGCGCTTTGCTTGAGCGGCCTTGGCCGCAGGGCTGTCTCCCGGCGCGAGGCGGATGCCATTCAGCGGCTCGATGGCGGCGAAGTTCTGCGCCTCCGCGATGGGTGGCGGTAGGAGCTTGAGGAGATCGAGTGTCTCACCCTCGGCATCGAGTTCGGCTTTGAGGCGCAACCAACGGCGCTGTCCGGTCCAGCTCAGCACAACGGCCAGCAGAACCCAGAGGGTGATCAGAGTGATGAGTGTCCAGAGAAGACGACGGAACCAGCGGCGACGAAGGAGTGAGGTCATGGGGTGAGGAAGTGGGTTAATTTAAAGCTAGGAGGGATTGCATGAGTTCGGCACGCTGGATCATGGCGTCAGCATTCAGAGATGGGGCAGGTGCCGCAGAATCAGAGGCTGCTGGCGTGGTGAAATGCAGGATGAGGACCGCCGCCCAGGCCAGCCCCCACCCAACCGCAAGCCAGCGTGGCGGTGCCCGCCGAGGCAGAGGCGGAGAGCTTTCCAAACGCGACAGCATTGCCTCACGCCACTCCGGTGGCAGAGGCTGAAGCTGAAGCGATGAGAGTCTGGATTCGAGGTCTTTTTTCATGGCTGGATTTCGTCGTAGAGCGGACGCAGGAGCGTGCGCAGTTTGTCAATGGCGTAGCGGTAGCGGCTGGCTGCCGTGTTGAGAGGGATGCCCTGGGTTGCGGCGATCTCCTCAAAGGTGAGTCCCTGCCAGAGCTTCAGATGCGCGACACTGCGCTGCTCGGGCGGCAGTTCATAAAGAGCAGCCTGCACCCGCCGCGCGAACTCGGCTGTATCGGGATCGGCTGCGCTTTGAAAAAGAGGTTGCGGCTCTAAGACACTGCGCTCTTCAGCGCTACGGCGTGTGTGGTGACGGCGGAGCCAATCAAGCGCCATGTTGTGTGCCAGCCGCGTCAGCCAAGCCCGCTCACTCTCCACGCTGGGTAGCTCTTGATGCTGAAGCTTCAGGAACAGCTCCTGAAGCAGATCCTTCGCCTCAGACTCACAGTGGACAATGCCGAAGATGTAATGATAGAGCCCTGCCGAATGGGCATCGTAAAGGTCTTCAAGCTGTCGGCGTTGCATCATGAGGTGGTATCACTGGGAATGACGGATGCGGTGAGGTTTTTTGTCTATTTTTTGCAAACCCGAAGGAGATAAGGCTATCATTCAGCCAAAGAATACTGCTAGACAACAGAAGGATGAGGCACAGCCTAAAGGGGTCAGCATCCCCCCACGCATGGCCATTAAAAAAACAGCAAGCGGCTCAACAAAAGAAGCGCAACTGCGCAGCCAGATTCGTGATTTGGAGCAACGTCTGAAGCGTGATCAAGCAACCCAACAGGCCCTGGCTGAAAGTGAGGAGCGCTTTGCTTTGGCGGTGCGCGGCACCACGGATGGAATCTGGGATTGGAACATCCGCACCGGAGCCGTTTATTTTGCCCCCAGATGGAAGAGCATGATCGGGTACGAGGATGATGAGTTAGCCAATCATTTTAAGACCTTTGAATCACACCTGCACCCTGATGATCATGATCGGGTCATGAAGACCGTGAAGGAATATTTGGCAGGAGACTTGGATCATTACGCGGCGGAATTTCGTTTTCGCCATAAAGATGGCAGTTATCGCTGGATGCTTGCACGCGGCAATGCGCTGAGGGATGCGAAAGGCAAGCCCTACCGCATGGCGGGTTCCCACACAGACATCACGGATCATCAGGAGGCACTGCTGGCACTGGCTGAGAGTGAGGAGCATCTTTTGTTAGCAAAGGAGGCCGCAGAGACAGCAAATCGGGCCAAGAGTGAGTTTTTGGCTAACATGAGCCTTGAGATCCGCACGCCCATGAATGGCATCTTGGGGCTCACGGAGCTACTGCTCGGCATGCCGCTGAGTCCCGAACAAAGGAACTATGAGGGACTGGTGAGACAGTCGGCCGAGTCCCTGCTGACGATTCTCAATGACATCCTAGATTTCTCCAAAATCGAGGCTGGTAAAATGTCCTTGGATTTGCAGAAATTCGATCCGCGTGATGCCATCTCTGGCACAGTGCAGAGCCTCGGCGTTCATGCTTCCGAGAAGGGGCTGGAACTGGCCTGCGAGATTGATCCAGAAATACCAGAAATGCTGGTCGGTGATCAGGGCCGGCTGCGCCAGATCCTCATGAATCTAGTGGGCAACGCACTCAAATTCACCCATGTGGGAGAGGTCGTGGTCAGCGCCGAGCAGGAGTCTCGTCAGGGCAATCGAGTGGTGCTACATTTTCAAGTAAGGGATACGGGAATCGGGATTGCCCCAGACAAGCACGACAAGATTTTTGAAGCCTTTACACAAGCAGAAAGCTCCACGACTCGGCGCTATGGCGGCACCGGTTTGGGCCTGACGATATGTCGTCAGCTGGTGGATCTAATGGGCGGCCAGATTTGGATGGAGAGCACACCTGGACTAGGCAGCAGCTTCCATTTCACCGCTCGCCTCACCGTGGGATCAAAGGACAGTAGATCCCGAGTCTTGATCCCTGCCAAGATGCGCGGCTTACCCGTGCTGGTGGTGGATGATCATGCCACAAGCGGCAACATCCTCCAGCGCATGGTGGCTCACTGGGGACTGAAGCCGACACTGGCTTCCAGCGGAGCACAGGCTTTGCAGATCTTGCGGCAAAAAAGATCCATTCCTTTTAAGCTGATTTTGCTGGATGTGATGATGCCGCAGATGGATGGGATCGAGGTCGCACGCCGCCTGCATGAGGCCTTTGGAGATAAGGCACCACCGATCATGCTACTTTCATCGGCCGGAGATTTTATGCAGTTGGCAG
>JAPLUM010000153.1 GCA_026397605.1 Verrucomicrobiota bacterium
TCATCAAGGCGCAAAGCCGCCCGCCTGTTCTACTCCTTTGCTTCGATCTTCGTGCTTTGCTTCTTTTGCCGCCCATCCTTGTCGGTGAAACACGCCACCCAATACTTGCTTTCGGGATGTTTCCAAAGTGAGGCCATAAGAGATGAGTGCGAAGTGTTCGAGTTCGATTCCCGCTTTGTCTTCTATCGAGAATCACCCGCCTCAGAATGCAGCTAAGAATAACGCCAATCAATTTCTAAAACATCAATAACGCTAAAACGTTGTAAATCAAAGAAACTGTTGATCCTGAACACCCCATGGGGGAAACGTGGGTTCGATTCCCATCACCCGCTCCAACCTCATGATAGAAATGGAGTTTACCGCTCCACTTTAATCTTGGGGATCGTGCCGCTAATCTTGTCAGCCACATCGGAGAAAAAGTTTCCGCCTTCAGTCTCCTTGTAGTGGCGCATGTAGAGCCCGACGAGGAAAGCTGTGATGAAGAGAAAAATAACGATCAGCGCAGTAGCACAGCCGCTGCCTGTCTGATCTGGATAGTTGCTAGCTTTCCTGATGGCACGAATAAAAAACGGACTGGATATCGCCAAAGGCGACGCGGTCACCGTCGCTTAATTTAGCCTCCTCAATGACAGCACCATTGACCCTTGTGCCATTGCTGGACTGCTGATCGCTGACGTAGCAGCCGTCCTCTTGGAGCTCGATCAGGGCGTGATGCCCAGAAACTGAGGGGCAGTCGAGAACAATGACGCTATCCGGGTGGCGGCCTAGAGTGGTCGTGCCGGACTCAAGCACGTGTGTCATGGAAGTGTCTTCGTCGAGATAGAATACAAGTGTGGCCATAGTCGGGGGGAGCTATATTTCGGAGAGATGAGGACAAGTGTCCAATAACATGCTAAAGGAGGCTTGGCTTTTTGCCGATGCAATATCTATGTTCGCATAAGTGCAATCATTGCGTAAGTTCTTTCTTATGATCTCTCTCCGTTTTTCTCATTTTAGTCTCTGCCTGCCCACACTCCTTCTTTCCCTTTGTTTTTCCGCAAGCCTGATCGCTGGGCCTGCAGAGGAAAAAGAGGCTGAAACGGCTGCTTTAGCGCTGGCTGCAGATCAGGAGAACGCTGGTTACATGTTCCGTGCTGAGGCCTGGAGCAGTGATCTACATCAAGGGCTGGGTAAGGCGGTACGCATGCAACTTTTTAAAGGAAACGAATACTGCATTGGCGTTGCTGTGCCACGAAAGTCTGGCGTTCGCGTGACTGGGGCAGTCCTTGACCTGGATGCTAAACCTGTGGGGGAAATCCAACCCGTCCTAGATGGCTGGGGCTTCCTTCTCTTCTTCAAACCTAAAAAGACAGGTGTCTATATGGTCACGATTCAGATCGATGAGAAGGGCAAGCAAGCAGACACTTCCTGCGCGATCATTACAGGCTATAAATAGGCTCGTCGAGTCAGTCTCTCAGCGCCACGGCTGGATCGACTTTGGCGGCAAACCATGCGGGGATCAGGGCAGCGAGCAGGCAAAGAACGACGGCGAGTCCGCAGACAGATCCTAAATCACTGATTTGAATCTTTGAGGGGATCTCACTGAGAAAATAGATGTCCTGAGGAAAGAAGTTTTTGCCTGTAAGTCTGGCAATCAAGTCGCGCAGATCATTTCTAAAATGCAGAACTGTCATGCCGCCAATGAGGCCTGCGATGATACCAAGCACGGCGACAATGCCTGCTTGTGCAAGAAAGATGGCGATGA